>NZ_SOKV02000159.1:0-939 GCF_004407025.1 Paracoccus sp. DMF | reverse complement strand
CAAGCTCGCCGGCAAGGTCGACGGCAAGGCCAGGAAGCTGCCCGGCGGCCATGTGCTGAACGCCGGCGCCGCGGGTCTGTCGCTGGTGCTCTTGCTGGTCTATCTCGCCAATGGCTCGACCCTGGCGCTGGTGGTGATGACGCTGGCGGCGCTCTTCATCGGCTATCACCTGATCATGGGCATCGGCGGCGCCGACATGCCGGTGGTGGTGTCGATGCTGAACAGCTATTCCGGCTGGGCGGCGGCGGCGATCGGCTTCTCGCTGTCGAACGACCTGCTGATCGTGGTCGGCGCGCTGGTCGGCTCGTCCGGTGCGATCCTGAGCTACATCATGTGCAAGGCGATGAACCGCAGCTTCGTCTCGGTGATCCTGGGCGGTTTCGGCGGCGAGTCGGGCCCGGCGATGGAGATCGTGGGCGAGCAGATCGCCATCGATGCCGAAAGCGTCGCGGCGGCGCTGAACGACGCCGACGAGATCATCATCGTGCCGGGCTATGGCATGGCGGTGGCGCAGGCGCAGCAATCGGTGTCGGAACTGACCCGCAAGCTGCGCGCGCGCGGCAAGAGCGTGCGCTTTGCCATCCACCCGGTGGCGGGCCGGCTGCCCGGGCACATGAACGTGCTCCTGGCCGAGGCCAAGGTGCCCTATGACATCGTGCTGGAGATGGACGAGATCAACGAGGATTTCCCCTCGACCGACGTGGTGATCGTGATCGGCTCGAACGACATCGTGAACCCGGCGGCGCAGGAGGACCCGAACAGCCCCATCGCCGGCATGCCGGTGCTGGAGGTCTGGAAGGCCAAGCAGGTGTTCGTCAGCAAGCGCGGCCAGGGCACCGGCTATTCCGGCATCGAGAACCCGCTGTTCTACAAGGACAACACCCGCATGTTCTACGGCGACGCCAAGAAATCCCTCGACCAGCTGTTGCCGATGATCGA
>NZ_SOKV02000158.1:0-963 GCF_004407025.1 Paracoccus sp. DMF | reverse complement strand
AGCGCCGATAGGCGCTCACGCCATATTCGCCGATGCCATCGACGGGAAGGCCGCAGCCTTCTACGCGGCCTTCGGCTTCACGCCGCTGACTGACCGGCCGAATACCCTGTATCTGCCTGTTGCGACCGCACAGCGCCTTTTGTCGGGAGAAGCCCCATGACAACTTCGAGCAATGGCGAATCTCAGCATCGGGTGATGCAGCGCGCCGCCCTTTACCTGCGTGTTTCGACGGCGCGGCAGGCCGAGCATGATGTTTCCATTCCCGATCAGAAGCGGCAGGGCGAAGCCTATTGCGAGGCGCGCGGGCTGCAACTGGTCGAAACCTTCATCGAACCCGGTGCATCGGCGACCAACGACCGCCGCCCTGAGTTCCGGCGCATGATCGAGGCGGGCACATCGAAGCCCGCGCCGTTCGATGTGGTCGTCGTCCATTCGTTCAGCCGCTTCTTCCGCGATCACTTCGAGCTTGAGTTCTATGTTCGCAAGCTGGCGAAGAACGGCGTCAAGTTGGTTTCGATCACACAGGAAATGGGGGATGATCCCATGCACGTCATGATGCGGCAGATCATGGCGCTGTTCGATGAATACCAGTCCAAGGAAAACGCCAAGCACGTCATGCGGGCCTTGAAGGAGAATGCCCGGCAAGGCTTCTGGAACGGCTCGCTTCCTCCTATCGGCTATCGCACCGTCGCAGCCGAGCAGCGCGGAGCCAAGACCAAGAAGAAGCTGGAAATCGACCCGCTGCACGCCGACACGGTGCGGCTGATCTATCGCCTTGCGCTGGAAGGCGACGGCACCACCGGCCAGATGGGCGTCAAGAACATCGTCTCCTACCTCAACAGCCGCCGCATCTTCACCCGCGACGGCGGGCGCTGGGGCATCGGGCAGGTTCACCGCATCCTCACCCGCCGCACCTATATGGGCGAGCATGAGTTCAACAAGCGCAGCAAGACCAAGGAATTG
>NZ_SOKV02000157.1:0-979 GCF_004407025.1 Paracoccus sp. DMF | reverse complement strand
GGCACCGATGAGGCCAGTGCTGATGCGCTGACCGAGGCCACCGGTGCTGCCGAGCGGCTGGAGACGGCGCTCGACGATGCCGGGCGCGCAGCAACAGGTGCTGGTGCGGCGGCCGGAGCTGCCGCCGCTGCGGCCGAGCCCGCGACCGAGGCCGCCGTAACCGGCTGGCAGGCGGTCACGGCCGCGCTGTCGGACTACGCCAGCAAGGCGCGCGACATTGGCGGCGATATCGGCCAGAGCCTCGTCGGCGCCTTCCAGTCGGCCGAGAACGCGGTGGGCCAGTTCGTGAAGACCGGCAAGCTGAACTTCCGCGACCTCGTCACCTCGCTGCTGGCCGATCTCGCCCAGCTGGCGGCGCGGCGTTTCATCCTCGGGCCGATCGCAAACGCGCTCTCCGGCGTCTTCGCGGGCGCGGGCGGTATCTTCGCCAACGTCCTGCATGCGGGCGGGATGGTCGGATCGGCCGCGCCCTTGCGCATGATCCCGGCCATGGCCTTCGCCGCCGCGCCGCGGATGCATTCCGGCGGCATGGCCGGACTGCGCCACGACGAAGTCCCCGCGATCCTGCAGCGCGGCGAGCGCGTGCTGTCGCAGCGCGAGGCGCAGAGCTACGGCGCGGGCGGCGGCGTCAACGTCACCATCATGGCCCGCGACGCCGAGAGCTTCCGCCAGTCGCGCACGCAGGTCGCCGCCGACATCGCCCGGGCCGTGTCGCTCGGGCGGAGGGGCATGTGAGTGCGACCCCGCAAGTGGGAACCGGTTGCGGGGGCCAGAGCACGAACCATGGAGAGACTTGATGGCGTTTCACGAGGTCCGGTTTCCCGACAACATCAGTCGCGGCGCGCGGGGCGGGCCGGAGCGGCGCACCCAGATCGTCGAGCTCGCCTCGGGCGATGAGGAGAGGAACGCCAGCTGGGCGAACTCCCGTCGGCGCTACGATGTCGCCTACGGCATCCGCCGCGCCGACGATCTGGCGGCG
>NZ_SOKV02000156.1:0-983 GCF_004407025.1 Paracoccus sp. DMF | reverse complement strand
GCGCGCCCCGATACGGGAGACGACGATGACCAAGCTTTCCGACACCCAAGCCCTGATCCTGAGCGCCGCCGCCCAGCGGCCCGAGCACATCGCCCTGCCGCTGCCCGAGAGCCTTCGCGGCGGCGCCGCCGACAAGGTGGTCGGCGCAATGCTCGCCAAGGGCTTCCTCGAAGAGGTCGACGCCGACGTGCGCAAGGGCGAACCCATGTGGCGCGAAACCGGCGATGGCCACGGCGTCACGCTGGTCGCCACCGACGCTGGCCTTGCTGCCATCGGCGTCGAGCCCGAGGACGCGGACACCGCGCCCGTGGGCGCGACAGACGCGCCGACCGAGGAGGTCGCGCCGGACACCACGACCGAAACCAAGGCCGCGCCCAAGGCGCGCACGCCGCGCGAGGGGACCAAGCAAGCCGCCCTGATCGCGATGCTGCGCGCACCGGACGGCGCCACCATCGACGAGATCGCCACTGCGCTCGAATGGGCTGGCCATACGGTCAGGGGTGCAATGGCCGGGGCGCTGAAGAAGAAGCTGGGGCTGACCGTCACCTCCGAGAAGGTGGCGGATCGTGGTCGCATCTACCGTATCGAGGGCTGATACCATGGCCGCCCGCCGATTCAATCTCCCCGCGAAACTTCCCATCCAGATCATTGGCCCGACCACGCTGCAGAAGGCGCGCGAGGCCTACAGCGCGCGCTGGGGCCGCCCATGGCCGGAAAGCGACAGCTACCTCGCGGAACTGGTCATCGAGGCCAAGCAGATCGAGGGGCTGCCCCCCGGGTCGAAGGCCCGGCCCGATGCCGTGCGCGAAACCACGCTCGATCTGATGCGTGCCGATCACGAATTCTGACGGGGTGACGACATCAGGGACCGCCGCCCGGGCAACCGGGCGGCGGGTATTCATTGTCGGCCCCTGATCCGCAGCCCCTCGAAGAACCGGCGGATCAGGAACCCGCGCGCCAGCGAGACGCCGACGAAGGCGAGG
>NZ_SOKV02000155.1:0-987 GCF_004407025.1 Paracoccus sp. DMF | reverse complement strand
CACGGAGGGCGCGATGCCCTGCTGCGCCTCGTCGTCGCCGAAGACGATGGCGGTGACGCAGGCCTCGGTCTTCTTGCGGACCAGTTCGGCCACCTCGTAATCGTCGAGATCGCGCAAGCTGCGGATCACCGGCGCGCCCCAGGGGACGCCGCGCGCCTGCGTACGCTGCTTCTCGTAGATGTGCGCGATCTCAGTCGCGGGGACCGGGCGGCTCTGCAGACCGTTCTGCAAGGCGCCATAGGCGTCGCCCGGGTGCTCGGCGTGCAGCCAGTAGGCCCGGCGCTTGCCGACCGGGTCGAACTCGATCCCCTGCACCAGCCGTCCCGCGCCGAGGACGCCGGATTTCGTGGCGTCGAGGAAGTCGGCCTCCAGCACCTGCAATTGCAGCGGCACAGGCAGACCATCCGAGGATCGCCGGAGCCGGCGACGCACCAGGACCTCGCCCGCCTCGACCATCTCGCGACAGATCAGCGTCTGCAGACCATAGAAATCGAGCTGGCCGTCGGCATCGCAGTCCGCTGTCCAGCGCTCGAACAGGGCATCGACCTTCCGATCGAGCTTGTCGTCGCCGCTCGCGGCGCGCGGCATGATGCCCGCGCCGATGATGTTGTTGACCAGCACCGCCACGGCCTTGGCCGCATGCGGGTTGTTGCGCACCAGATCGCGCATGCGGTCGCGCAAAAGCGCCCCAGCGACGCCGATCTCGGTGTCGGCCGAGGATCCCGGCGCACGCCAGCCTTCGGTGCGCCGCCCGCGCGCGGCCCCGTCATAGCCCCGCGTCAGGGTCTCGAAGGCCTGGCGCGCCATGACGCGGCGGGCGGCAATGCGCGGCGCCACCGATGCGATGGCGTGATCGAACCAGGTCGCCGACATCAGCGGTCCCCGCGGCTGAAGCCCGCGAGCCCGGCCACGGGCAGCGGCCGTGTGTTGCCCGCGATGGCGCGCTCGATGGTCCGGATGCGGGCCAGCAGATCCTCGGCCGAGCCG
>NZ_SOKV02000154.1:0-987 GCF_004407025.1 Paracoccus sp. DMF | reverse complement strand
CACGGAGGGCGCGATGCCCTGCTGCGCCTCGTCATCGCCAAAGACGATGGCGGTGACGCAGGCCTCGGTCTTCTTGCGGACCAGTTCCGCCACCTCATAGTCGTCGAGATCGCGCAAGCTGCGGATCACCGGCGCGCCCCAGGGAACGCCACGCGCCTGCGTGCGCTGCTTTTCATAGACATGGGCGATCTCGGTCGCGGGGACCGGGCGGCTTTGCAACCCATTCTGCAAGGCGCCATAGGCGTCGCCGGGATGCTCCGCGTGCAGCCAGTAGGCGCGGCGTTTGCCGACCGGGTCGAACTCGATCCCCTGCACAAGGCGGCCTGCGCCGAGGGCGCCGGATTTCGTGGCGTCGAGGAAGTCGGCCTCCAGCACCTGCAGCTGCAGCGGCACTGGCAGACCATCCGAAGACCGGCGCAGGCGACGGCGCACCAGCACCTCGCCTGCCTCGACCATCTCGCGGCAGATCAGCGTCTGCAGGCCGTAGAAGTCGAGCTGGCCGTCGGCATCGCAGTCCGCCGTCCAGCGCTCGAACAGCACATCGACCTTCCGGTCCAGCTTGTCGTCGCCGCTCGCGGCGCGAGGCATGATCCCGGCGCCGATGATGTTGTTGACCAGCACCGCGACGGCCTTGGCCGCATGCGGGTTGTTGCGCACCAGATCGCGCATCCGGTCGCGCAAGAGCGCCCCGGCCACGCCGATCTCGGTGTCGGCGGAGGATCCCGGCGCGCGCCAACCGTCCGTCCGTCGCCCGCGCGCGGCGCCGTCGTACCCCCGCGTCAGCGTCTCGAAGGCCTGACGCGCCATCACGCGGCGGGCCGCCATGCGCGGGGCCACCGTGGCGATGGCGTGATCGAACCAGGTCGCCGACATCAGCGATCCCCGCGCGAGAAGCTTGCGAGCCCGGCCACCGGCAACGGCCGTGTCGTGCCCGCGATTGCGCACTCGATGGTGCGGATGCGGGCCAGCAGATCCTCGGCCGAGCCG
>NZ_SOKV02000153.1:0-992 GCF_004407025.1 Paracoccus sp. DMF | reverse complement strand
TCCTTGATGTCGCAGGTCTTGCAATGCACGCAGTTCTGGAAGTTGATCTGGAACTTCGGCCCCTCGGGCCCCTCCAGCACCTCATAGACCCCGGCCGGGCAGTAGCGCTGCGCCGGCTCGGCATAAAGCGGCAGGTTCACCGCGATCGGGATCGCGGGATCCTTCAGCTTCAGGTGGCAGGGCTGGCTCTCCTCGTGGTTGGTAAAGGAAAACGCCACGTTGGTCAGCCGGTCGAACGACAGCTTGCCGTCGGGCTTCGGATAGTCGATGGGCTGGAAATCCGCAGCCTTTCCGGTGGCCTGCGCATCCGTCTTGCCGTGCTTCCAGCTGCCCAGCGGGTTCCAGCCGGTCAGGTTCGCGACCCACATATCAAGCCCGCCGAGCGCCAGCGAGGGCCACAGCCCCAGCTTCGACCAGACCGGCTTGACGTTCCTGACCGGCTTCAGGTCGCGGGCGATGGCGCCCTTGCGGACCTCGGCCTCGTAATCGGTCAGCTCGTCGCCCGCGCGGCCGGCGGCGATGGCCGAAGCCGCCGCCTCGGCCGCGGCGATGCCGGACAGCATGGCGTTGTGGTTGCCCTTGATCCGCGGCACGTTCACCAGCCCGGCCGAGCAGCCGAGCAGCGCCGCGCCCGGCACGGTCAGCTTCGGGATCGACTGCCAGCCGCCCTCGGAGATCGCGCGGGCGCCGTAGGCCACGCGCTTGCCGCCCTCGAGCAGTTCCGCGACCAGCGGGTGATGCTTGAAGCGCTGGAACTCCATGTAGGGATAGAGATAGGGGTTCTTGTAGTTCAGGTGCACGACGAAGCCGACCAGCACCTGGTTGCCGCCGAGGTGATAGATGAAGCTGCCGCCGCCGGCGTTCTTGCCCAGGGGCCAGCCCATGGTGTGGGTGACGGTGCCGGGCTTGGCCTTGGCCGGGTCGATCTCCCAGATCTCCTTCATGCCGAGGCCGAATTTCTGCGGCTCGTGGCCGGCCGAGAGGTCGTATTT
>NZ_SOKV02000152.1:0-1004 GCF_004407025.1 Paracoccus sp. DMF | reverse complement strand
CACCATGATCCCGGCCTCGGGCGAGTTCACCTATGCGACACAGGCGATCCGCAAGACCGATGGCGGCGCGACGGTGCCCGAGAACCTGAACGCGCTGGCAGACTCCACCGACATGGTGGAGGCGCTCGACCGGCTGCAGGCGATGGCCCCGGCGGTCGAGAGCGTCAGCCTCGTGGTGGCGTGGTTCGGCGACGACCTGCGCGCGGGGTCCTGCAGGGTGCGGCCGGGCGTCGAGGTGTCGGCCAAGTCGACCACGCCCGCCAGCTGGTCGGTGAATGGCGTGAGCCGTGCCAATGCCTTCCTCGTCAGCCGCGACGATCAGGACCGCCCCGTCTATGGCGGCACGCCGTCCGACTTCGCCGTGGTGCAGGCGATCCAGGAGATGAGGGCGCGCGGGCTGCGCGTGACCTTCTATCCCTTCATCCTGATGGACGTGCCGCCCGGCAACACACTGCCGAACCCGTATTCGGACAACGCCGCCGAGACCGGTCAGCCGGTCTTTCCATGGCGCGGCCGGATCACCTGTTCACCCGCCGCCGGTTTCGCCGGGACGGTGGACAAGACCGCCACGGCCGCAAGCCAGGTCGCGGCGCTGTTCGGCGCGGCGACGCCCGGCAGCTTCAGCGTTTCGGGTCAGTCGGTCTCCTGGACTGGCACGCCTGGCGACTGGGGCCTGCGGCGCATGGTGCTGCACTACGCCCATCTCTGTGCCGCGGCGGGCGGGGTCGATGCCTTCCTGATCGGCACCGAGATGCCGGGGCTGACCACGATCCGCTCGGGCGCCAGCACTTATCCCGCCGTGCAGGCCTATCGGGATCTGCTCTCGGATGTGCGGTCGATCCTCGGGTCTGGCACGAAGATCGGTTATGCCGCCGACTGGTCGGAATATTTCGGGCACCAGCCGGGCGATGGCACCGGCGACGTGTTCTTTCACCTCGATCCGCTTTGGGCCGATCCGGAGATCGATTTCGTCGGCATCGACAACTACATGCCGCTCTCCGACT
>NZ_SOKV02000151.1:0-1016 GCF_004407025.1 Paracoccus sp. DMF | reverse complement strand
CCGTTCCACCTCCGCCATGATCTGCGCCGCCATAAGTGCTGCCACCCGTCCGGGCCAGGTCACCCAGACGTCCCGTTCCTGCCGCGCCAGGCGGAAGACGAGGGTCTCCGCCCGGGCACGGTCGACCAGCGCGCCCTTCTTCTTCTGGACGGCCAGCTGGCGTTCCTGCGCCGCGTAGACCGTCAGCGCCGTGCGCGCCTTGATATAGGATGTCGTGTCGCCGGGGCCGCTGGCCAGCCCGTCGCCACCAAGTGACCGGCGTTGCTGGTCGGGGTCCGTCATTTCCGCCCGCCGTACATCCGAGGCCGCGGCATTGATCGACCCGTCGTCATGGACCACCAGCCGCCCGTTCTTGCGCGCCTTCTGCACCCCGCCGCGAGATAGGCCGGAATGGGCCGCGTACTCGCGTTCGCTCATGCCTTTCATGGCGCTGAGATACCTATCAAGATATTGAAAATAAACAGGAAAAGACAATCATTCCCGTTGATTGTCTCCCCCTCCGGAGCGATTCTGTCGTCCATCAACAGGCCGCATCGCGCCGACCCCAGGAGGGCTTCCCCATGACCACGACCACCATCCGCATCGACTACTCCACCCTTCCCGAGGGTTTCGATCTGAGCCGCCCGGACGCCATCGCCGAGGTCATCGAGCAGGCGCTGCGCGAGAGCGGGATCCCGGCCGAGGCCTCCGACGTCCTGTCGCACCTGAAAATCGAACTGCCGACCGCCCAGCTGGGTGCCGCCAGCCGGACGCTGGCCGAGATGCGGCTGATCTGACCGGAATGATCAGAAAGCACTGATATTGCTCCGATTTGCCTACGATCATCCGCCCGACAGAGCGATGGTGTTCGCACCAGAACGATCCAACTCAGCGAAGGACGCCCCGCCATGACCACCCGCCGCGCCAGCGACAATTCGAAAGCCCTCGACGCCTTCATCGCCGCCAAGGCCGAGATCGACACGATGCTGGAGCGCCTGAAGGCCCTCAGCGACGACCACTTCGAGACCCACCCCGAC
>NZ_SOKV02000150.1:0-1018 GCF_004407025.1 Paracoccus sp. DMF | reverse complement strand
GCCCTGGTGCAGGGTTGCGAGCCACCAGAGCACGGCGCAGGGCTTCCACCGCAAGATCGCGCTTCAGGCGGTCACTCGTGGCCCAGCCAACGACGCGCCGCGAGAAGAGGTCGAGTACGACAGCGAGGTAGAGCCAGCCCTCTGCCGTCCAGATGTAGGAAATGTCCGCCCCCCACTTCCGGTCCGGGCCATCCGCCGTGAAGTCCTGCGCCACAAGGTTCGGCGCGACCGGCCAGGCATGCTCGCTGTCCGTCGTCCGTTTGAAGCGCCGCTTCTGCCGCGCGATCAACTGGTTCTCGCGCATCAGCCGTGCCGTGCGATGTCGCCCGATCTCATGGCCCTCGTCGACGAGGGTCTCGGTGCATGCGCGGGCTGCCATAGGTGCCGTTCGACAGCGCAAAGGCCGTGGGAATATGGGCCAGATAGACCATGTCCTGCCGCGAGCGACGACAGGCCGGACGGTCCTGCCAGGCAAAGAAACCACTTTGGCTGACCCCGAGGACGCGGCACATCCGATTGATCGGGAAGCTGGCCTTCTCCGCTTCGATGAAGCCGAAGGTCATCGACTTCCCTCTTTCGCGAAGAAGGCCGCGGCTTTTTTTAGGATATCGCGCTCCTGCTTCAGAACCGCATTCTCCCGCCGCAGACGTTTCAACTCGGCATGCAGATCGACAGGTGCCTCACTGGGCTCAGCTGCATCGCGCTCCTGACCAAGCCATCGCGTCAGCGTCGACAGCCCGATGCCCAGATCATCAGCGATCTCCCGTCGCGTCCGACCACTGGTAAGTGCCAGCCGCACCGCTTCACGCCGAAATTCCGGCGTCGGCCTGTTCCCGTTTCCCATCGAACACCTCCTGGTTCCTCAGTTGGTGCTCTCCACTTTTCCCGGGCAAGTCCACTGCATCTCCAAGGGCAAGGCGCGGGTCCGATACGAATTCGGCACCAAGGTCAGCCTCGCCACCACTCTCGATGGGGGCTTTGTCGTTGGTGAACCGCGCCGGGTTTGCCGGAGGCTCCA
>NZ_SOKV02000014.1:0-76521 GCF_004407025.1 Paracoccus sp. DMF | reverse complement strand
ACGATCCCCCGCGCCGCAAGACCCGCAACCCCCGAGGCAACCCGACCCCGCAAGCCCAAGGCAAACGCCTTGCCGTCGATGATGTTGCTCATGCCCGGGTCTCCTGCTGTTCGGCGGCGTCGACGAGCGCGTGCCAGATGGTGCCGGCGGCCGAGCGCATGCCCAGCACCGCCAGCCGGTCCGCGGCGCGGCGGATGACGAAGATGCTCATGTGGTGAAAGCCGCAGCGGGTGGCCGAGCCGGGGCCGAAGCGGGCCGGATCGACGTTCACCAGCTTTTCCATCAGCGCGACCAGCATCGGCTCGGGCGCGGTGATCTCGAAAGCGGCGAAACCGTCGGTCTGCTCGGTCACCGAGACGCCGGGGCCGGCTAGCCGGGCCGCGACATCCTGGCTGGCCTGGCCCGGGAACTCGACCATCCACTGGTCGGGCCCGGTCCAGAAGGCGGCGATGCCGTGGCCCTCGGCCCAGCCGCCGGGGCCGGGCAGCGTCAGGCCCAGGTCGGGCGCCGCGCCGCCCCGGCGCAGGGCCAGCGAGGCCAGGCCCAGCTCGGCGTTTTCGGTCAGGGTCACCGCGCCGATGGTGCGGCTTTGCGGCACGGCGGCGCCCAGGGCGCAGATCGGCGTCAGGTCAGTCACGGACGCGGCCTCCTTCGGGGTCAACGAAATGGGCCGAGACCACGCGCATGCGCACGGACTGGCCTTGCAGCGGGTTGGCGGCGACCACCACCTCGCCCTTGCGGCTGTCGCCATTCACCAGATAGCCCAGCCCGATGGCGCTGCCGACATGCGGCGAATAGCAGGCCGAGGTGATCCAGCCCTGGTCGTTCGCGGTATCCTGCGCCGCGCCTTCGGCAAAGAGATGCGCCCCGGCCATGACCGGATCGGCGGCGTTGACGGGCTGGAACCCGACCAGCACGCGCCGGTCGGCGACCATGCCCTCGCGCCGCGACAGCACCGCGCCGATCGAGTCCTTCTTGGTCGAGACCATCTTGCCCATGCCGAGCATCTGCGCCGTGGTCTGGCCGTTCAGCTCGTTGCCGGCGGCATGGCCCTTTTCGATGCGCAGCACGCCCAGCGTCTCGGTGCCATAGGGCGTGGCGCCCAGGTCGGCGCCGACCTGCAGCATGCGCGCCATCAGCGCATTGCCATAGCGGGCCGGCACCGCGATCTCATAGGCCAATTCGCCCGAGAAGCTGATGCGGAACAGCCGCGCCCGAAGACCGCCGCAGACCGTCAGGTTGGCGCAGGCCATGAAGGGGAAGCCCTCGTTCGAGATGTCGAACCCGTCCACCACCCGCTCCAAGAGCTTGCGGGCATGGGGGCCGGCGACCGACATCTGCGCCCAGGCATCGGTGGTCGAGATCAGCTGCACGTCGAGTTCCGGCCACAGGCACTGCCGGCAGAACTCCATATGCTTGTAGATCGTGCCGGCGTTGGCCGTGGTCGTGGTCACGACATACTGGTCCTCGGCCAGCCGGGCGCAGGTGCCGTCGTCCCAGGCAAAGCCGTCCTCGCGCAGCATCAGGCCATAGCGGACCATGCCGACTTTCAGTGATTTCATCGCATTGGCATAGACCCGGTCCAGGAACTCGCCGGCATCGGCGCCCTGCACGTCCACCTTGCCCAGCGTAGTCACGTCGCAGATGCCGACGCCCGCGCGGGTGGCCAGGACCTCGCGGTCCACGGTCTGGCGCCAGGTGGTTTCGCCCTTGCGGGGGAAATACTGCGCCCGCATCCATTGCCCGACCTCGACGAAGACCGCGCCCTGCGATTTCGCCCATTCATGCGTCGGCGTCAGCCGGCGGGGGCGGAAATGCGCGCCGGTGTCGCCGCCGCCCAGCACCGACATGGACACCGGCGTATAGGGCGGGCGGAAGATCGTCGTGCCGGTCTGGTTGATCGACTGGCCCGTCAGCTCGGCCATCACCGCGATCGCGGTGACGTTCGAGGTCTTGCCCTGGTCGGTCGCCATGCCCAGCGTGGTCCAGCGCTTCAGGTGCTCGACCGGGCGCAGGTTTTCCACATAGGCCAGCTTCACGTCCTTGACGGTCACGTCGTTCTGGAAATCGACCCAGGCGCGGCCCTTGCCGGGGACGTGCCACAGCGGCTTGAGGTTCAGCGCCTCGTCCTCGGCGCGGGGCAGGTCGGGCAGATGCGCGCTGATGCCGATGTCGGCCAGCGCGGCGACCGCCGCTTGCGCGCCCGAGGCCAGCGCCTGCGCCGTCGAGCCCTTGCCGGCGGCGGCGCCGGCGATGCTGAGGCCCGCGACATTGCCGTCCTCGGCCAGGAAGGTCTGCGCGGCTTCGTTCCAGACCGGCCGCCCGCGATGGTGCGAGGCGATGTGCAGGTTCGGGTTCCAGCCGCCCGAGACGCCGAGCGCGCCGCAGTCGATCCATTCCGCGCGGCCGTTCTGCGTCACCTCGATCTTGGCCAGGCCCAGCCGGCCCTTGCTGTCGGTGACCATGCCGCCGGCAATGGTGCGGTAGCTGCCGCGCGCGGGCGCGTCGGGGCGGCTGTCGACCACGGCGGCGATCTCGACCCCTTTGGCGGCCAGGTCGGCGGCGGTGCGGTGGCCGTCGTCGTTGTTGGTGAAGATCGCCACCCGCTTGGCCGGGCTGACCGCCCAGCGGTTGGCATAGGCCCGCATCGCGCCTGCCATCATCACCCCGGGCCGGTCGTTGTTGGCGAAGGGAATGTGACGCTCGGTCGCGCCGGCGGCCAGGATCGCGCGCTTGGCGGTGATGCGCCACAGCGATTGGCGCACGCGCTTGCCGGGCGTCGGCAAGTGGTCCGAGACCCGCTCGACCGCGCCATAGATGCCATGGTCGAAGGCGCCCCAGACCGTGGTGCGGCGCATGACGCGCAGGTTCGGCAGGCTGGCGAATTCGGCCTCGACCTCGGCGATCCATTCGGTCGCCGGCCGGTCCAGCGGCGCGCTTTCGGCAAGCAAGCGGCCGCCCAGGCGGAAGTCCTCATCGGCCAGGATCACCCGTGCGCCGGTCCGCGCCGCGGTCAGCGCCGCCGCAAGCCCCGCCGCGCCGCCGCCGATGACCAAGAGGTCGCAATGCAGGAAGCCCGCGTCATAGCTGTCCGGGTCGGCCTGCATCGACAGGCTGCCCAGGCCCGCCGCGCGACGGATCATCGGCTCGTAGAGCTTTTCCCAGAACGCCTTGGGCCACATGAAGGTCTTGTAATAGAAGCCCGCCGCGAAGAAGGGCGACATCAGGTCGTTCACCGCCAGCAGGTCGAAGCCCAGAGAGCCGACATGGTTCTGGCTGCGGGCGTCCAGCCCCTCGAACAGCTCGGCCACGGTGGCGCGGGTGTTCGGCTCCTGCCGGTTGCCGCTGCGCAGTTCGACCAGCGCGTTCGGCTCTTCCGAGCCCGAGGTGAAGACGCCGCGCGGGCGGTGATACTTGAAGCCGCGGCCCATCAGCCGCACGTCGTTGGCGAGCAGGGCCGAGGCCAGCGTGTCGCCGGCATGGCCGGTATAGGACTTGCCGTCGAAGGTGAAGTTCAGGCTGCGGTTGCGGTCGATCAGACCGCCGGACAGACGGGTCATGCCGCACCGCCTTTCAGCATCGCAAGCTTCACGTCGCGGGCGAGTTCCGCGCCCAGGATCTCATGCGTGACGGTGTTGCGGGTGACCACCAGCCAGCTGCGGTCGCCCTGTTCGTGGAACCACAGCTCGCGGTGGACGCCGGCCGGGTTGTCGCGCAGGTGCTGGTATTCATAGAAGCGCTGCGGCGCGTCGGCGGCCATGCCGTCGGGGCGCTCCAGCAGGGTGGCATCGCCGAGATACGAGAACTCTTCCGAGTCGCGCAGGCCAAGCAGGGGATGGGGGATCAGCATGTCAGGTTCCGCTCCTTAGGCCCTCAGTGAAGGTTGGGCGTCGCGCCCATGCCTTTTTCGTCGATGGGATAGCCGCGCTCGAACCGGTCCAGCCGATAGGCCTTGGCGGTGTCGTGCGGCGTGTCGGTGGCCAGCAGATGCGCGAAGGCATAGCCCGAGGCCGGGGTGGCCTTGAAGCCGCCATAGCACCAGCCGGCATTCAGGTAGAGCCCCTCGACGGGCGTCTTGTCGATGATGGGCGAGCCGTCCATCGACATGTCCATGATGCCGCCCCAGACCCGCAGCAGCCGCGCCCGGCCGATGGCCGGCATCAGCGCCATGCCGCCCTGGGCCACGTCCTCGATCACCGCCATGTTGCCGCGTTGGGCATAGGAATTGTAGCCGTCGATGTCGCCGCCGAAGACCAAGCCGCCCTTGTCGGACTGGCTGACGTAGAAATGCCCGGCGCCGAAGGTGATGACGCCGTCGATGGTCGGCTTCAGCCCCTCGGAGACGAAGGCTTGCAGCACGTGGCTTTCGATCGGTAGGCGCATGCCCGCCTGGGCCATGACCCGGCCCGACGAGCCCGCCACCGCGACGCCGACCTTGTTCGCGGTGATATAGCCGCGCGAGGTCTCGACGCCGCGCAGCTTGCCGCCCTCGATGCGGAAGCCGGTGACTTCGCAGTTCTGGATCAGGTCCACGCCGGCCCGGTCGGCGCCGCGGGCATAGCCCCAGGCGACGCCGTCGTGCCGCGCGGTCCCGGCCCGGCGCTGCAACAGCCCGCCCTTGATCGGGAAGCGGGCATTGTCGAAGTTCAGCCAGGGATACATGGCCCGCACGCCTTCGCGGTCCAGCAGTTCCGCATCGGCGCCGGCGAAGATCATCGCATTGCCGCGGCGGCGGAAGGCGTCGCGCTGCGCATCGGTGTGGCACAGGTTCAGGATGCCGCGCTGGCTGACCATGGCGTTGAAGTTGAATTCCTGCTCGAGGTTCTCCCAGAGCTTCATCGAGAATTCATAGAACGGCTCGTTGCCCGGCAGCATGTAGTTCGAGCGGATGATGGTGGTGTTGCGCCCGATATTGCCCGAGCCCAGCCAGCTTTTTTCCAGCACCGCGATGCGGGCCTTCTTGAAGGTATTGGCCAGGTAATAGGCCGTCGCCAGCCCATGCCCGCCGCCGCCCACGATGATATAGTCATACGCGGGCTGGGGATCGGGATTGCGCCAGATCGGCTTCCAGCCCTTATGGCCCGTCAGGGCCTCCTTGATGACGCGAAAACCCGAATATCTCACGGTGTCAGCACTCCGATTCGCCTTTCCTCACAGGAAAGATACGCGGGATTTTCGGCGTCATTTGTCTTGAACGGACAAAAAATTGCCATTAGGAGACGGGGACGAAGTTTTTGTGACGCGAGGGCGGCATGGCCGAGGAAATGCTGCGAATCGGCTTCATCCTGACGCCGGAATATTCCCTGATGTCGCTGACCGCCGCGGTCGAGCCGCTGCGCGCGGCGAACCAGCTGGCGGGGCGCGCCCTCTATCGCCCCAGCTATCATTCCGTCGCCGGCGGCTTTGCCGCGTCCACCTCGGGCGGCGGTTTCGCGACCGAGACCCTGCCCGATCCGGCGGCGCTGGACCTGGCGCTGGTCGTCGCCGGCGGCAACCCGCTGCGCTATGAGGATGCGGCGCTGGCGCGGGGGTTGCGGGCGTTGCAGAACCGCAAGGTCCGGCTGGGCGGGATTTCCGGCGGCGCGGCGATCCTGGCCCGGCTGGGGCTGATGGAGGGGCGGCGCTTCACCCTGCACTGGGCGCATATCGACGCCCTGGCCGAGCACCAGCCCGACCTGCTGATCGAGCGCGCGCTTTACGTCATCGACCGCGACCGCTTCACCTGCGCCGGCGGGGTTGCCGCGCTGGACATGATGTGTGCGCTGATCGCCCGCGACCACGGCGCGGGTTTCGCCCGGCAGGTGGCCGAGTGGTTCATCCACCCCCGCGCCCGCAATGCCGACGAGCCGCAGCAATCCCCGGTCGCCGAACGCTTCGACCTGCGCCACCCCATGCTGGCGCAGGCGGTGGACCTGATGTTCAGCCACCTGTCCGACCCGCTGACGCCCGAGCAGATCGCCGCCCAGGTCGGCTGCAGCCCGCGCCAGTTGCAGAGGTTGTTCAGCGATCAACTCGGTTCCTCGATGATGGAGTTCTATCGTGAGATGCGGCTGCGCAAGGCCGACGAGCTGGTGCAGCAGACGGCGCTGAGCATGCTGGACGTGGCGCTGGTCACGGGGTTCACCAGCGCCGCGCATTTCTCGCGGCTTTACGCGGCACGGTTCGGCATGCCGCCGGCACGGCGCCGGCAGGCGATGCGCAAGCGGCCCTAGTCGGGGTAGATGCCGGGCGAGGTGGGCGCGCCGTCGTCGAACTTCGACAGGTATTCGACGATCAGCGGCTTGTTGACCAGGAAGCCCTTGTAGGTCGCCAGGTCGTCCGGCACGTCGCGGATCACCCGATGCAGCCGGCGGCCCCATTTCGGCACCTTCACGATGTCCTCGAGCGCGCAGAGATAGCAGCGGATCGGGAACACGATGGCGTTCGAGCGCGGCAGCCGGAAGAAGGTCTGCAGCTCGACGCGCAGATATTGCTTCTGGCCGACGTTTTCCGGGGTCAGCGTGCGCTTTTCCGGGCCCCATTCGGGATAGGTCTCGGGGCTGGTGTCCAGCCGCGGGTTCACCGTCATCGTCCAGTTCAGCCGCCGGGCCGGCGTGTCCTGCTGCACGTTCAGCAGGAACTTCAGCGCCCGCTGGAAGATGCCCATTTCCGCCGCGCGCGGCACCGGCGCGTGCCATTCGAAGAAGTTCATGCCGATGTCGAAATCCAGGCTCCAGTCGGCCTGCGACGTCACCATGCCGGCATCCATCCACAGGTTGTTCTCGCGCTGGTCCAGCAGCGCGAAATCGCCCTGAGTCTGGCGGGTGATGTATTCCATCGGCCCATAGGGCAGGCTGAGATCGTCCATGAAGGTGAAGCTGTCGTCGATGCCCAAGGGCTTGTTCACCCAGCGCCAGCGGTCGCCGTCGCGGTGCAGCTCGAACAGGTCCGGATAGTCCTCGGACTTGGCGGTCATGATCAGCTCCAGCAGATCCCAGCCCGCCAGCCGCATATGCGGCAGCGACTGGCAGCGGCCCGGGTCGCGCTGCAGCGTGATGGCGCGGTCCGCCATCTCGGCCACGTAATGCTCGTCCACGTCGAAGCGGCGCTGGAACACGCTGTGGTCGGGACCGGCGGCGCGATGCGGCTCCATGTTCACCGAATACATGTATTCGTCGCGGTCGAAGGGGAAGGGAAAGCGGCGCAACGCGGCGGGCGAATTGTAATAGCTGTATTCGCCGCGAAAGCTTTCCTTGTTGAAGGTGATGGTCATCGGAGCCTCCTATCGGTCGATGGTCAGCAGCCGGCCGCGGAAGCGCGACACGCAAGGCATGATCTTGCGGGCGCGTTCCTCGGGTTCCAGCCAGTGGTCGTGGTGTTCGATGGTGCCGTCGCAGGCCAGCACATCGGTTTCGCATTGTCCGCAGGCGCCGCCCCGGCACAGCCAGGGCGCGTCGATGCCGGCGTTTTCCAGCGCCTCCAGCAGGCTTTCATGGGCGCCGACGGTCAGGGTTTTGTGGCTGCGCGCGCAATGCACCTCGAAGGGCTCGCCGGGGGCGGGGGCCAGGAATTCCTCGGAATGCAGCGCGTCGCGGGGCCAGCCGAGCGCCAGCGCAGAATCCAGCACCGTCGAGATCATCCGGTCCGAGGCGCAGACATACAGATGCGTGCCGAGCGGCTGCGCCGACAGCAGCGCGCCCAGGTCCATGCGCGAGCCTTCGGCGCTGACATGGACATGCACGCCCTCGGGCAGCAGGGGCAGGGCGGCCAGCTCGTCCCGCGCCCGCACGGCGTAATGCAGCTCATAGGGCAGGCCCAGCCGCCGCAGCTCGCGCACCTGCGCGAGGAAGGGCGTGATGCCGACGCCGCCGGCGATCAGCAGGTGCTTCCTGGCCGTCAGGTTCAGCGCGAACAGGTTCACCGGATTGCCGATATGCATCAGCATCCCGGGCTGCGCCTCGCGGTGCATGAACAGCGAGCCACCGCGGCCCTGGTCCTCGCGCTGCACGGCGATTTCATAGCCCGAGCCGTCCTCGGGGTCCGAGATCAGCGAATAGGCGTTGCGGCGCAGGATGTCGCCGTCCTGCATCTCGACCATGACATGGGCGCCGCCGGAAAACAGCGGCAGCGGGCCCTTGTCGGGGCGTTCGAAGCGAAAGCGGGTGATGCGGGGCGACAGCGTTTCGCGCGCGGTCAGGATCAGGGGTTGCATCAGCGGATCTCCACGGGTTCAGGCACCTCGCCGGGGGTTTCGGCGTCGATGCAGACGCCCTGGAAGGCGCCCAGCCGGCGCGAGAAATGGTCGCGCACGAACAGCGCCCGGCCGCAGCCGGGGCAGGTATAGGGGTCGGTCGTCACGCCCTCGGCGACGGTCTTGCAATGCACGCATTGCATGCGCCGCGCGGCGGTGCCGCGATGTTCGGACTGGATCGCGCCCAAGGGCAGGCCGGCATCCAGAAGCTGCGCCTGTGCCTGCGCGATCAGCCCTTCGGAGCCGGCGAGAAAGGCCTGCAAGCCCATCGCCGCGCCGTCCAGCGCGCGCTCCAGCGCCGCCGGCAACTCGGCGGTCGCGCCAAGCGTGACAAGGTTTGCCGGGTTCAGCGCCCGCAGCGCGGGGGCCATGGAAAAGCCGTCCTGAAGATGCAGCAGCGTGGCCTTGGCCATCAGGTCGGGCGCCTTTTCGGCCAGCGCGACCAGCGCCGCCGCGCCGGCGTCGTCGGCGACCATCAGGGCGCTGCGACAGGGCCGCGGTTCCAGGGTCGCGTAAACCGGGCGGCTGGTGAAGGTTTGGGTCGGCGGCGAGCTCATTGCGGTGGTCCCTGGCAGATTTGGCTGAGGGGGCGGGGGCGGCAGTCCCGCCCCCGGCCGGTGGCTTAGCCCTTGGCGGTGCGGCGTTTCTTTTCCGGGTCGAAGAACGGCATCTGGCCGGTGGTCGCCGCGATCTCGCCATGGGTGGCGCAGTTCACGACCAGCTTGGTGCCGTCGTTCGCCAGTTCGACCGGCAGGCGGGCGATGGCGACGGTCCAGTTGTTCAGCGGCGAATGCATGGCCTGCGTCACCACGCCGACCTGCTTGCCGTCCTGCATCACCGGCGCGCCGTTGCCCGGAACCTTGTCGCCTTCCAGCTTCAGGCCCCAGATCTTGAAGCGCTCCTTGCCCTTCAGGCGGTAATGCTCATCCGCGCCGCGGAAGCCGGTCTTGCCGGGCGAGACGGTGAAGTCCAGGCCCAGTTCCCACAGCGTATCCCCGCCCTGCTCGTTCTCGAAGGGATACATTTCCGAGTTGTCGTAGGGGAAGAACAGCAGGTAGCTTTCGGTCCGCAGCATGTCGAGCGTGGTGAAGCGGCACGGGATGATGCCCATCTCCTTGCCCTCTTCCAGGATGCGGTCCCAGACCAGCCCGGCGTCCTGGCCGCGCACGAAGATCTCGTAGCCGCGTTCGCCGGTGTAGCCGGTGCGCGAGATCATCACCGGCTTGCCGAACAGCGAAGTCTGCATATGCGCGAAATAGGGCAGGTCGCGGATGCCCGGAACGTGCTTGGCCAGGTAGTCGACCGCCAGCGGGCCTTGCAGCGACAGGTCGTGCAGGTTGTCGTCGAAGATCACCGACACGTCGCGGCCATAGGCGGCCATGGTCAGCTGCTCGAAGCCCTGGCCGGCGCCATGGACCACCATGAAGGCGTTCGGGCCGGTGCGATAGATCACGCAGTCGTCGATGAACTTGCCGGCGTCGTTCAGCATGCAGGCATAGACCGAGCGGCCGGGCATCAGCTTTTCAAGGTTGCGCGTGGTCGCGCGCTCGATGACATGGCTGGCGGCGGCGCCGGTGATATGGACCTTTTTCAGGCCCGACACGTCCATCAGCCCGGCCTTGGTGCGGATCGCCATGTATTCGGCATCCGGGTCGCCCGAGGTATAGGACCAGGCGGTGCCCATGCCGCTCCAGTCCTCCAGCTCGGAGCCAAGGGCGCGGTGGCGGTCGGCCAGCGTCGAAAAGCGCCAGGAATTCGTCATCTCGTCATTCTCCCATAGTCTTGCGTTTGGGGCGGGACCGGGCTGCCGATCCCGCCGATTTCGGGTCAGGCCGGCAGCTGGAAAAACCAGTTGCTGAACAGCACCACCGCGGCCCCGGCGATCAGCGCCAGATAGGGCAGGATACCGGCGCGGCGCGGGCCGAGATCGCCGTGGTCGGAAAGACCCAGGTCCTCCATCGCCTCGCGCGGGAAATGGCCCTTGTCCTGGTAGTAGTGGCGGAACCAGAACACCGGCAGGATGAAGCTGGCCATGATCAGCCCCGACCACAGCGCGCCGGAATAGCCCCAGACCTTGGCGCCCGCGCCCAGGAACATGGCGTTCACGAAGGCCAGGCAGGTGTTGATCCCGATCAGCACCGTCGGCGCCTTCCAGGGCCGCACCAGATGCGGGCTGTCGATGCGGTGGATCCAACCGGCATTCAGGTTCATGAAGTTGAACATGATATAGCCGACATTCGAGATGGCGAGCACGTAGAAATAGCCGCCCGGGTCCGAGGCCAGCGCCAGCAGGAACACGTTGAAGAACAGGTCGGTCCACATCGCGTTGGTCGGCGCGCCATGTTCGTTCACATGGCCCAGAAAGCGCGGCAGCCAGCCATCGCGCGACCCCTGATAGAGCGTGCGCGACGATCCCGCCATCGCGGTCATGATCGCCAGGAACAGCGCCAGGATCATCAGCATCACGAGGATCTGGGTGATGACCGCGCCGCCGCTGACCAGCCCGGCCAAGGCGGCCCCGACCCCGGTCCCGTCGACGATTTCAGGGGCCAGCATGCCTTCGTGACCCAGCACGCCCTGGAAGGCGAAGGGGATCAGGAAGAAGAAGACCATGCACAGCAGGCCGGAATAGAAGATCGCCTTGAAGGTATCGGTCGCCGGGTTCTTGAACTCGGCCGTGTAGCAGACCGCGGTCTCGAAGCCATAGGTCGACCAGGCGGCGATATACATCGCGCCCAGGAACAGCGTCCAGCCGCCGATGTCCCAGGCCCCGTCCGTCGCGGCATAGGCGGCGGTCGGCGGCACGATGCCGGTGACGTTCATCGTGTTGATCGAGCCGTTCAGGATCGGCACCAACCCGACCAGGAACAGCGGCACGAGCACGATGATGGCCATGACCCGCTGCGCTTTCGCGGTCGACGAGATGCCCCGGTGCTGGATCGCGAAAATGATCAGCATCAGGACCACGCCGATGACGAAGGTCGCGTTGAAATGCAGCGTGCCCAGGCCGGGGATCGGCAGCGCCAGCGCCTCCCAGGTGCGGAAGGTGGGGGTCAGGGCGGCGACGGCGTCCGCCCGGGCCACGGCCTGGATGGCGGCATCGGTGGCCGCGCCGGGATTGGCGGCGATATAGTCGATGACCGCCTGGCTCTGCGCCGTATAGCTGCCGATGTTGGCCGCGACCCAATCCATCACCGGCTGGCTGGTCGCCAGCGGAATCGGGAACAGCGAGTTCAGGATGTAGCCGGCCGCGATGGCGCAGCCCAGCGACAGCACCGGGCTCCATGCGAACCAGTTGCACCAGACCGACAAGGGCGCGATCAGCTTCGAATAGCGCAGCCAGGCCGTCGCGCCATAGACCGAGGTTCCGCCCGACTTGTTGCCGAACATCCCCGCCATCTCGGCATAGGTAAAGCTTTGCAGAAAGCCCATGCACATGGACAGCATCCAGACCACGAAGGCGGCCTTGCCTGCGACGCCGGCGATGCCGCCGATGGAAAACAGGACCAGCGGCGGCACGCCCGCCGCGACCCAGAAGGCCCCGCGCCAGTCCAAGGTGCGGTGCAGTCTGCCCGACGCGGCCAAGCCGTCGTCCCCCGTCGCGCCGACCATCGGGCCGGCCGTTGATTGTTCAACCATATGCGCGTTTCCCTGTTGGACAAGCCGCCCCGGACCCTGTCGCGGTCGCTTTCAGGCTGGCTCGGTATGTTGCGGCGCCGGGGCACCCCTCATGCCCCGGCGGCATTCCCTTGCTTTGTCCGTCACAGGCAGCGACAGGCGCGCCCCTCCGCGATGCGGCGGGGGTTCTGTCCGGCACCGGGCAGCCCTGGGGCTGCGCGGAACCGGCCAGCGTCTTGGGACGCCGGGCTGCAATCATGTCGAACCTCTCTGTCGTCAGCGCCGCGGTTTCAGGACCGCGGTCGTTCTTTCTTTGGGTCGTAATGCGGGAAGGCGGTGATGCGCGCGGGCAGGCGCTTCTGCTGCCCGTCGAGCTTGCCGACCTCGATCTCGGTGCCCTCGTCCGCATGGGTCACGTCCACGCGGGCCAGGGCGATCTGCTTGTCCAGAAGCGGCGACCACATCGCCGAGGTGATCTCGCCGATCTGCGCCCGGCCGATATGCAGGCAGTCGCCGTGATGCGCCGGGATGCGGCTGTCGATCTCGATCCCGACCAGCTTCCAGCGCGGGTTCTCCTTGCGCCGGATCAGCGCCTCGCGGCCGATGAAGTCGTCGGGCTTGGTCTTCAAGGGCACGGTGAAGCCGATGCCGGCCTCGAACGGGTCGGTCTGGTCGGTGAATTCGTAATCCGCGAAGATCAGCCCGGCCTCGATGCGCAACAGGTCCAGCGCGGCCAGGCCCATGGGCTTGATGCCATGGGGCGCGCCGGCCTCGGCCACGGCGGCAAAGACCTCGGCCCCGTCCTTGGGATGGCAGAAGATCTCATAGCCCAGCTCGCCGGTATAGCCGGTGCGCGAGACCACCACCGGGGCGCCGTTCGGGCCGTTCACCCGGCCGACGGTCCAGCGGAACCAGCCCAGTTCCGGGATCGCGGTCTGGTGCGGCGCGGTCCAGAACGCCGCGTTCATCACCGCGCGGCTTTTCGGGCCCTGGACGGCCAGGTTGTGCAGCTGGTCGGTCGAGGCGCGGATCATCACGTTCAGCCCCAGCGCCTGAGCCTGCTCGCGCATCCATTCGCCGCCGTAATCTGTGCCGCCGATCCAGCGGAAGCGGTCCGGCCCCATGCGGAACAGCGTGCCGTCATCGACCATGCCGCCATGCGGATAGCACATCGCGGAATAGACCACCTGGCCCACGCCCAGCTTCTTGACGTCGCGGGTCAGCACCCATTGCATCAGGGCCTCGCTGTCCGGGCCGGTCACCTCGAACTTGCGCAGGGCCGACAGGTCCATCATGGCGACGCCGTTGCGGCAGCTGCGGTATTCCTCTTCGGGCGAGGAGTTCGGGAAGGTGTTCGGCAGCCAGAAGCCCTTGTATTCGATGAAGTCGCGGGTCAACGCGGCGAAATTGTCGTGAAAGGCGGTCTGTCGGGTCATGATCGGCTCTGACTCTGGCATGGGCCGCCAGGCGACGGCGCGCTGGAAGCGTTCGCTGGCGGCATAGCTGCGGACATGGATGTCCGACAGGTGCCAGCCATTGGCGGGGCTGGTGTCGTCGGGGCAGGCCGAGGAGACGCAGACCACATCGGTCAGCGCCCGCAGCAGCACGTAGTCGCCCGGCCGGGACCAGGGCTCGTCGGTCATCAGCACGCCATGCGCGTCGATCCAGGTGTTGAAGAAGAAATTCGCCGCCATCCAGCCCTTGCGCGGATCGACGCCGTATTCCGCCAGCGCGCCGTTGAAATTGTCCGAGCAATTGGCGTGGCCGGGATAGCCGATGTCGTCATAATATTTCGACGAGCAGGCCATGGCAAAGGCGTCGTGCCGGCCGCAGGTGTCCTGCACCACCTCGACCAGCGGGGTATTGTCCTGGTCGAAATATTTCGCATGCAGGCCGGGCATGGCATAGCTGTGGCCCAGGATGGTGCGGGTCGTGGTGACGTCCAGCGGGTTCTGGATGCCGCGATCCAGCTTGCGGGCGTCGAAACACTGGAAATCCGTGCATTGCCGGCCGTCCACGTCCTGGATCTGGATATATTCGCCGGCCCGGACCAGATAGGCCTCGGCCGTGGCGGATTTCACCCGGATGTCCAGGATCGGGTCGGCCAGCGGATCGGGCAGGTCGAACCCCTGCTTGGCGCGCGGGCTTGCACGGTCGATCAGCAGGGTCAGCGGGCTGGCGGTGTCGCCGCTCTCCGGGTCCATCGGGTCGCCGGGCGCGCAGGCGATCAGCCAGCCGGCGCCTTCGGCGGTGAATTCGGCGCGGTCGCCGGCGGGGCTTTCCGCCCCGAACAGCGTAATGGCGTGGTTCTTCGACAGGTCGATGCCGCGTGCCGCGATGCCGCGGGCAAGCCGGGTCAGGCTGTCCTCGCCCGAGCTCAGCGCCCGGCGCAGCCCGTGCGGCTCGTCCGAGGCCGGGCCCAAGAGGCCGGGACGGCCCTGCATGTCCACCGCGACCAGCTCGGCGCGCTGGCCGCCCTCGGCGTTGATGACGGTGACGCGGTCGCCCTGCGCCAGCGGCAGCAGCAGCGCGCCGCCGCCGGTCACGGTGTGGCGTTCCTGCGCGGGGGCGCGGCTGACGGGTGAGGCCACGCGCAGCCCGCTGGGCCGGGGCGGGCCGGGGCGAAGCAGGCCGGGATAGGTGATGGCGCTCATCCGAGCCTCCATTGCCGGAAAAAAGACGGGGGTGGCGGATGCTGCCACCACCCCCAGTCGGGGGGATCAGTTGCGCAGATAGGCGGCCATGCTGTCGTCCAGCGCGTCCTTCCAGGGCGTATGGTGCACCGGCGCCATGGTCCCGGTGATGACCGAGCGATAGCAATGGTTGCGGAAGGCCATGATGTCCTCGGCCTTGTGGTGCTTCCATTCGTAGAAGGCCGCGCAGGCGCCATCGACGTCGAAGCTGGGATAATCGGTCTCGGCGATCAGCTCCTTGACGTAATCGCCTTGGTATTTGATCGCATATTTCACGTCGGGGCTGGCTTCCTCGCGCTCCTCGCGCTCGGCCACGTCGGCCAGCATCGCCTGCTTGTCGGCGGGCACCGCGATGCGGCCCAGGATGATGTCGCGCACATACCAGGCCTGGGCGTCGAACATGTTGAAGGTGAACCACTGGTCCTGCATGCCGACATAGAACATGCGCGGGTTGTGGACATAGACCACGCCCTTGTAGAGATCCGCCGTCGCCAGCCGGTTCGCCGTCTTCAGCCGCAGGTCGTCCGGCAGGAACGGGAAATAGTGCTTATAGCCGGTGCACAGGATGATCGCATCGACCTCGCGGCTGCTGCCGTCGCTAAAGAACACGGTCTTGCCCTCGACCCGCTCCATGGCCGGCTTTTCTTCCCAGTTGTCGGGCCATTTGAAGCCCATCGGCGCCGAGCGATAGCAGGAAGTCACCGATTTCGCGCCGTATTTCCAGCATTGCGAGCCGATGTCCTCGGCCGAATAGCTGGAGCCGACGATCAGCACGTCCTGGCCGCTGAATTCGCGGGCGTCGCGGAAGTCGTGAGCATGGGTGATGCGGCCGTAGAACTGGTCGAAGCCCGGGTATTCCGGCACGTTCGGCGACGAGAAATGCCCCGAGGCGACGATGACGTGGTCGAAGCGCTCGCGATAGACGTGGTCGCGGGTCATGTCGTGCACGGTGACGGTGAAGTCCTGCGCCTCTTCGTCATATTCGATCCAGCGCACCACGGTGTTGAAGCGGATCCAGTCGCGCACGCCGGCCTTCTTCACCCGGCCCTCAATATAGTCGAACATCACCGCGCGCGGCGGATAGGACGCGATCTGCTTGCCGAAATGCTCCTCGAAGGAATAGTCGGCGAACTCCAGCCCCTCTTTCGGACCATTGGTCCAGAGATAGCGGTACATCGAACCATGCACCGGCTCGCCATGTTCGTCGGTGCCGGTGCGCCAGGTATAGTTCCACAGCCCGCCCCAGTTCGACTGCTTCTCGAAGCAGACGATCTCGGGGATCTCGGCGCCCTTGCGGGCGGCGGATTGAAAGGCACGTAGCTGGGCAAGCCCGGAAGGGCCAGCGCCGATAACGGCAACTCGCTTCGTCATGTGTTGCTCCCTGTGGTTCGGACCAATTTATGGTTCCGATATATTTGGATTGGACCAATTAGAGGCTCTGGTTCCCCTTTGGTCAAGAATTTTTATTGCGAGGAAGAGTTTCAGCGCGAAATTCCGTGTAACGTGGCGAGGATTCGCGCAAATCGGGAACGAACATGCAAAGCTCACTGGCACAGCGGCTGGCACTGGCCGGCAGCCTGCCGCGAAATCTGCGCCGCAGCGCCGGCCCGGTGCGAATCGGCCTGCTGGCACCGCTCAGCGGGCCGTCCGCGCCTTGGGGCAAGCCTGGGCTGGAGGGCTGCCAGATCTGGGCGGATTGGGTGAACGAACAGGGCGGGCTGATCCTGGGCGCGCAGCGCCGCCGGGTCGAGATCCTGGCCCGCGATGCCGCCATCGGTCCCGACGAAACCCGCATGGCGGCCATGGAACTGGTCGAGCGGCTGGGGGTGCGGGTCATGCTGACGCTGGGGGGTGATTCGCTGGCCCCGGCGCTGCCTTGGCTGATGACGCGACGGGTGCTGACCACGACGCTGCTGCCCTTCGACCTGTCGCCCGATACCCCCAGCCTGATCGCCCCGGCCGAGGTGCACCCGATCTTTGTCGTCACCGGCGTCGAATGGCTGGCCGAGGCCCGGCCCGAGTTGAGACGGGTCGCGCTATGCAGCCAGGAGGACATGCTGGGCCTGCCCTCGCTTGCCAGCTATCGTGCTGCTTTCGCTGCGGAAAACATGACCGTGGTTTCCGAGCTGCGCTATCCGCCGCAGGAATGCGACGCCGAGGCGATGGTCGCGGCCATGCTGGCGCAGGACCCCGAGGTGCTGTGCTGGTGCTCGTCCGAGCCGCATATGGTCCATGCCCTGACCGAGGCCGCCTTTCACGCCGGCTTCCGCGGCCCGATCCTGTCGGCCACCGGCGACAACTACCACCGGCTGGTGGCGCGGACCTCGGTCGAATTCATGCAGGATTTCACCTTTCATTTCCCGGACTTCGACGATCCGGCGCTGGCGGGAACGGCGTTCTTCTTTCGCCAGCCGGCGGCCTTTCACGCCGCCTATCAGCAGCGCTTCCCAGGGCATTGGTCGGCGGTCAGCTGGGAATATGCGGCGGCCCTGGACCTGTGGCATCAGGCGGTCGAGATCGCCGGGACCACCGAGCCGCTGAGCGTGCTCGATTCGATGAAGCGCGGCGGCCAGATGATGCAGGTTTTCGGCCCGGCGCGCTGGTATGGCGAGGCGCTGTTCGGCATCGACAACGCCCTGATCGGCAACTGGCCGGTGGTGCGCGTGACCGATGGCGTGGCCCGCATCGCCAGCTTTCGCTCGGTCCTGGGCTGGCTCGACCGGCACGAGGCGCTGCTTCTGCACGAGATGGAGGCCCTGGGCCTGCTCTGGCAGCAGCGTGCCGGCATGGGTGGCAAGTGGCTGCCGGGGGCGGGGATCAGTCCTCCTGCATGAGCAGGCGCTGTTCCTCGACCAGCATTTCCTGGACCAGTTCCGTCGCGGCGGCGATATCGCGCGAGGCGATGGCATTGAGCAGCGCGGCATGGACGCAGCGCTGGAAGGCCAGGCGCTCGGCCGTCATCAGTCGGCGCAGCATGGCGGCGCGGTGGCGCTGGCGGCGCGCCTTGACCACCAGGTTGTAGCAGCTGACCAGCAGCGGGTTGCCGGTGCCCTCGGCCAGCTTCTGCTGGAAATCCTCCTCGGCGCGGGTGAACTGCGCCGGGTCGTTGGTCGCGCGCATCTCCTCGACCAGCTGGGCCAGCGTCTCGATCCCGGCGGCAGGCATGTTCAGGATCGCCAGCCGCACGATTTCGGGCTCCAGGATGCCGCGGGTGACATGCAGATGCAGCGGCCCGGTGGCGGCGGCGACCGGCACGGCATTGTCCCAATGCTCGGGCTCGACGACATAGGAGCCGGCGCCGGCGCGGCGCTGGATCAGGCCCTTCTGTTCCAGGATGTCCAATGCCTCGCGCAGGGTATTGCGCGCCACCTGCAGGCTGGCGGCCAGCTGACGCTCGGCCGGCAGGCGGCTGCCGCGCGGGTAGTCGCCCGAGGCCAGCCGATTGCTCAGGGCGTCGACCACCATCTGCACGGCGGGGCCGGATGCGGGCTTGCCCGGGGCGGCGACATGCGGCGGCTGCGGAAGGGACGACAAAATGGCAGACTCCGGTTTCAATACGCCATTTGTAACGTGTTGCTCCGGGGGCTGCCAGTCCAAAAGGAACCAATTGATCCAATTTTGGCCCCGGCGCAGGGCCGGGGCAGAATTGGTTCAGATGTCAAGCGTGTTGTCGCGCTCCCATTGGGTCAGATGGCCGCAGTAGGAATTCCATTCCTTGGTCTTCATCTCGACGAAAGCCTGCGCGAATTCTTCGCCAAGCGCCGCCTTCAGTTCGGTGTTCGCGTCGAAGGTGCGAATGGCATCCAGCAGGTTCAGCGGCAGCTTGGGCGCGTCGTTGACGGTGTGGCCGTCGGCATACATGTCGATGTCCAGGCGCTTGCCGGGGTCGCATTTGTTGCGAACGCCGTCGATCCCGGCGGCCATGATGACGGCTTGCAGCAGGTAGGGGTTCGAGGCCCCGTCCGGCAGGCGCAGTTCGATCCGGCCCTTGCCGGGCACGCGGACCAGGTGGGTGCGGTTGTCGCCCGACCAGGTGACCGAGTTCGGCGCCCAGGTCGCGCCCGACGAGGTGCGCGGCGCGTTGATGCGCTTGTAGCTGTTGATCGTCGGGTTGGTGATCGCCGCCAGCGACGAGGCGTGCTTCATGATGCCGCCCAGGAAGTGGTGGCCGACCTCGGACAGGCCCAGCTCGTCGTTGCCGTCGTAGAAGGCGTTGGTCTCACCGTCCAGGCTCCAGCCCGAGATATGGGCATGCATGCCCGAGCCGGTCAGCTCCAGGAACGGCTTGGGCATGAAGGTCACGCGCAGCCCGTGCTTCTCGGCGACCGATTTCAGCATGAACTTGAAGAAGGCCAGCTTGTCGGCGGTCGCCAGCGCGTCGTCGTATTTCCAGTTCATCTCGAACTGGCCGTTGGCGTCCTCGTGGTCGCTCTGATAGGGCTCCCAGCCCAGGTCGATCATGTAGTCGCTGACTTCCGAGATCACGTCATAGCGGCGCATGATCGCCTGCTGGTCGTAGCAGGGCTTGGAGCCCACGTCGCGGGTATCGGCGATCTGTCCGCCGCAGGGCGACAGAAAGAAGAACTCGGGCTCGACCCCGGTCTTGATGCGCAGGCCTTCCTTTTCGGCATCGGCGATCACGTTGCGCAGCACGTTGCGCGGCGCCTGCGGCAGCGGGCTGTCGTACATCGCGGGGTTGGCCGCGACCCAGGCCACCTCGGGCTTCCAGGGCAGCTGGATGACGGTCGTCGGGTCCGGCACGCCCAGCATGTCGGGATGCGCGGGGGTCAGGACGAACCCGCCCGCGAAGCCCGCAAAGCCGGCGCCGCCCTTGACGACGTTGTTGATCGTATAGGCCGGCACCAGCTTGGCGCGCTGCGCCCCACCCAGGTCGGTGTAGGACACCATGAAATACTTGACGCCTTTTTCCCGGGCGAATTCGGCAAGATCGGTCATTGATTTGGTCCCTGTTGAATACGGATAAAGCCGGGGCGGGCTCGCGTGGCCCGCCCTTCTGGTCTTGATCAGAAGCCGCCCTGACCAGGGATCCAGTTCGTGCCGGCCAGCGGAACGCCCGCCATCGCGGCCGCCTCCAGCGTCAGCGAGCACAGATCCTCGGGCTCGAGATTGTGGACATGGCTCTTGCCGCAGGCGCGGGCGATGGTCTGGCATTCCAGCGTCATCACCGCCAGGAAGTTGCGCAGCTTGCGCGCGCCCTCGATCGGGTCGAAGCGCTTCATCAGCTCGGGATCCTGGGTGGTGATGCCGGCCGGGTCCTTGCCCTCGTGCCAGTCGTCATAGGCGTCGGCCGTGGTGCCCAGCGTGTCGTATTCGGCGGCCCATTTCGGGTCGTTCTCGCCAAGCGCGATCAGCGCCGCGGTGCCGATGGCAACCGCATCGGCGCCAAGCGCCAGCGCCTTGGCCACGTCGGCGCCCGAGCGGATGCCGCCCGAGACCACCAGCTGCACCTTGCGATGCATGCCCAGATCCTGCAGCGCCTTCACGGCCGGGCGGATGCAGGCCAGCGTCGGCTGGCCGACATGCTCGATGAACACGTCCTGCGTCGCGGCGGTGCCGCCCTGCATGCCGTCCAGGACCACCACGTCCGCGCCCGCCTTTACCGCCAGCGCGGTGTCGTAATAGGGCCGGGCGCCGCCGATCTTGATGTAGATCGGCTTTTCCCAATTGGTGATCTCGCGGATCTCCAGGATCTTGATCTCCAGGTCGTCCGGGCCGGTCCAGTCGGGATGCCGGCAGGCAGAGCGCTGGTCGATGCCGATGGGCAGGTTGCGCATCCGGGCGACGCGCTCGGTGATCTTCTGGCCCAGCAGCATGCCGCCGCCGCCCGGCTTCGCGCCCTGGCCGACCACGATCTCGATGGCATCGGCGCGGCGCAGGTCGTTCGGGTTCATGCCATAGCGCGAGGGCAGGTACTGATAGACCAGCTTTTCGGAATGGCCGCGTTCCTCGTTGGTCATGCCGCCGTCGCCGGTGGTGGTCGAGGTGCCGGCCAGGGTGGCGCCGCGGCCCAGGGCCTCTTTCGCCGGGCCCGACAGTGCGCCGAAGCTCATGCCGGCGATGGTCACCGGGATCTTCAGCTCGATCGGCTTCTTGGCAAAGCGCGTGCCCAGCGTCACCGAGGTGTCGCAGCGCTCGCGATAGCCTTCCAGCGGATAGCGGCTGATCGAGGCGCCCAGGAACAGCAGGTCGTCGAAGCTCGGCACCTTGCGCTTGGCGCCGCCGCCGCGGATGTCGTAGATCCCGGTGTCTGCGGCGCGGCGGATTTCCGAGTTGATGCTGGCCGAGTAGGTGTAGCTTTCGCGGGGCAGCGTTTGCGGGGTCTTGTCCATGATGTCCCTCATCAGTAGGCGCCAGCGTGATCGACGTGGAAGTTGTAGAGTTTGCGGGCCGAGCCGTAGCGCTTGAACTCGGACGGGTCCGCGTCGGCGCCGGCCCGTTCCAGCAGGTCCTTCAGGATCTCGACATGCTCGGGCCGCATCTCCTTCTCGATGCAGTCGGCGCCCAGCGACTTGACCTTGCCGCGCACGAACAGCCGCGCCTCATAGAGCGAGTCGCCAAGCGCGTCGCCGGCATCGCCCAGCACCACCAGGTTGCCGGACTGCGCCATGAAGGCCGACATGTGGCCGATGTTGCCATGCACCACGATGTCGATGCCCTTCATCGAGATGCCGCAGCGCGACGAGGCATTGCCCTTGATGACCAGCAACCCGCCCTGGCCGGTGGCGCCGGCATATTGGCTGGCGTCGCCGTCGATGATGACGGTCCCGGACATCATGTTCTCGGCCACGCCCGGCCCGGCCGAGCCGGTGACCTTGATCGTCGCCTGCTGGTTCATCCCGGCGCAGTAATAGCCGGTCGAGCCGTTCACGGTGACCTCGATCGGCGCATCCAGACCCACGGCGATGGCATGGCCACCCTTGGGGTTCTCGATCACCCATTCGGTCTGGTTGGTCTGTTCGGCCTGCGCTTGCAGGGCCTGGTTCAGTTCGCGCAGCGGCGTTTTGGCAAGGTCGATAGTCTGCATGTCAGCGTTCCCAGAAATAGACGGTGGCAGGCTCGGGCTCCCAGACGCGGGCGGTTTCGATGCCCGGCAGGTTGGCCAATGCGCGGTATTCGCTGCCAAAGGCGACGTAGTCGTCGGTTTCGGCCATGACGGCGGGCTTGCAGGCGATCGGGTCGCGCACGACGCCGAAGCCGTTCTTGGTGCCGACGACGAAGGTGAAGAACCCGTCCAGGTCGTCCAGCGTGCCTTCCAGCGCCTCGCCCAGGTTGGCGCCTTCGGCCAGCCGCGACGAGATATAGCAGGCGGCGACCTCGGTGTCGTTCTGGGTCTGCGGCTTGAAGCCCTTCTCGGTCAGGATGCGGCGCATCTGGTTGTGGTTCGAGAGCGAGCCGTTATGCACCAGGCACTGGTCGTCGCCGGTCGAGAACGGGTGCGCCCCCAGCGTGGTCACGGCGCTTTCGGTCGCCATGCGGGTGTGGCCGATGCCGTGGCTGCCGGCCATGTCGCGCAGGTGGAAACGCTCGGCCACGTCCTTGGGCAGGCCGACTTCCTTGTAGATCTCCATCGAATGGCCGGCGCCCATGACGCGGATGCCCTTCTCGGCCATGAAGGCGCGGGCCTGGGCCTCGGTGCCCTCGGGCAGGGTCAGCACGGCGTGGGTATCGACGACGCGCATCGTCACCGGCCCGTCCAGCGCCAGCGACAGCGCCGTGTCCAGCCCGTGGAAGGTTTCGTCGGGCGTGTCCGACTGCACGGTGATCTTCAGCTTGTTGCTGTCATCGCCATAGATCGCGATCCCGGCGCTGTCCGGGCCGCGGTCGGTCATGGTGATCAGCATATCGGTCAACAGGTCACCCAGCTTGGGGTGCAAGGCGTCGTTCTTGAGGAACAGGCCAACAATGCCGCACATGTTTTTCTTCTCCATCATGTTCAGGGAAGGCTCTGAGAAAATTTATTCACCGGAATTCGTTTTTCTTCAAGAGAAACTTTCTCTCAGGGAGAAATGCTTTCCTCCGGGGAATTACAGCCGAAAAAATCAGCAGAATCCAGTGTTTTTCCCAGGCACCCTGCCGCGACCGGCGACAGGTCCTGCCGTAGTCCGGCGGCGGGCCTTGCGATTTTCCGCCGTTCCGAAGCCAAGCACTGAGTCGCTGCATCGCAGCAGCGATTCATGTGCATATGCCGCATTCTGTCGCAGCCTGCGCAGGCGTCTGCCTCGGCGCGCGGTTTTCGCGCTCCGGCGGCGGCGGTTCTGGATTTTACCACTTGATAAAAAATCAGCCTGTGAGACGCTCGCAGACAATAACAAGCCAGGGAGGTCCATCGTGACCAACAGCCAGTTCACGCCGGGGGTGGTGCCCGGCCGGCTGTCGCATGACAGCTATTGCACCAATTTCAGCGACGTGGCGCCGCCGCTGGATGCGCATCAGGCCCGGGTGGAATCGGACCGCTGCTATTTCTGCCACGACGCGCCCTGCACCGAGGCCTGCCCGACCTCGATCGACATCCCGCTGTTCATCCGCCAGATCGCGACCGGCACGCCCGAGGCGGCGGCGCTGACCATCCTGTCGCAGAACATCCTGGGCGGCATGTGCGCCCGCGTCTGCCCGACCGAGAACCTGTGCGAAGGTTCCTGCGTGCGCCAGACGGCCGAGGGCAAGCCGGTCGAGATCGGCGCGCTGCAACGCCACGCCACCGACACAATCATGGCGCGGCAAAGCCATCCCTTCCTGCGCGCCGCCCCGACCGGCAGGACGGTCGCCGTGGTCGGCGCCGGCCCGGCGGGCCTGGCCTGCGCACACCGGCTGGCGATGCACGGCCATGACGTGGTGCTGCACGAGGCGCGGGCCAAGCCCGGCGGGCTGAACGAATACGGCATCGCCTCCTACAAGGCCGTGGACGGCTTCGCCGCGCGCGAGGTGGCCTGGCTGATGCAGATCGGCGGCATCCGCCTGATCGACGACTGGCAGCTGGGCCGCGACGGCGTGCTTGCGGATCTGGCCGGCGATTACGACGCGGTCTTCCTGGGCATGGGGCTGTCCGGCGTCAACGCCCTGCGTCTTGTGGGCGAGGACAAGCGCGGCATCGAGCCCGCGACCGGCTTCATCGCCGAACTGCGCCAGGCCCGCGACCTCGCGGCGCTACCCATCGGCCGCGACGTGGTGGTGATCGGCGGCGGCATGACCGCGGTCGATGCCGCGGTGCAGGCGCGGCTTTTGGGGGCGCTGAACGTCTCGATCGTCTATCGCCGCGCCCGGGCCGAGATGCCGGCCTCGGCCCATGAACAGGAGCACGCCCTGGCCAATGGCGTGCGCATCATCGAGAACGCCGCCCCGGTGGCGATCCATGGCAATGGCGCGGTGCGCGAGGTCGAATTCGCCTATACCCGCCGCGGCGCGCAGGGGCTCGAGCTGACCGACCAGACCTTCCGCCTGTCGGCCGACCAGGTCTTCAAGGCCATCGGCCAGACCCTCGGCCCGATGCCGGCCGAGATCGCGCTGGAATCCGGCAAGATCCGCACCGATGCCCTGGGCCGCACCTCGGCCGCCGGGGTCTGGGCCGGCGGCGACTGCGCGCTTGGCGGCGACGACCTGACCGTGACGGCGGTGGCCCAGGGCCGCGACGCCGCCGAGGACATCCACAATTTCCTGATGGGGGCCTGAGCCATGGCGAACCTCGCGACCGACTTCATCGGCATCAAGTCGCCGAACCCGTTCTGGCTGGCCTCGGCCCCGCCCACGGACAAGGAATACAACGTCCGCCGCGCCTATGAGGCCGGCTGGGGCGGCGTGGTCTGGAAGACGCTCGGCGCCGAAGGCCCGCCGATCGTCAACGTGAACGGCCCGCGCTACGGCGTCATCCACGGCCCCGACCGCCGCGTCATGGGGCTGAACAACATCGAACTGATCACCGACCGCCCGCTGGAGGTGAACCTGCGCGAGATCAAGTCGGTCAAGCGCGACTACCCCGACCGCGCGTTGGTCATCAGCCTGATGGTGCCTTGCGACGAGGAAAGCTGGAAGGATATCCTGCACCGGATCGAGGACACCGGCGCCGACGGGGTCGAGCTGAACTTCGGCTGCCCGCATGGCATGGCCGAACGCGGCATGGGCTCGGCCGTGGGCCAGGTGCCGGAATACATCGAGATGGTCACGCGCTGGGTCAAGACCCACTCCCGCATGCCCTGCATCGTCAAGCTGACCCCGAACATCACCGACGTCAGGAAACCCGCCGAGGCGGCGAAGCGCGGCGGCGCCGATGCGGTCAGCCTGATCAACACCATCAACTCGATCACCTCGGTCAACCTCGACGCCTTCTGCCCCGAGCCGATGATCGACGGCATGGGCACGCATGGCGGCTATTGCGGCCCGGCGGTCAAGCCCATCGCGCTGAACATGGTGGCGGAAATCGCCCGCAACCCGGCCACCCGGGGCCTGCCGATCTCGGGCATCGGCGGCGTCACCACCTGGCGCGACGCGGCCGAGTTCATGGCGCTTGGCGCCGGTTCGGTCCAGGTCTGCACCGCGGCCATGACCTATGGCTTCAAGGTGGTGCAGGAGATGATCTCGGGCCTGTCGGATTACATGGACCACAAGGGCTTCACCTCGGTCGCGGATCTGGTCGGCCGCGCGGTCCCCAAGGTCACCGACTGGCAGTATCTGAACCTGAACTACACCACCAAGGCGGTGATCGACCAGGGCGCCTGCATCAAATGCGGCCGCTGCTTCGCCGCCTGCGAGGACACCTCGCACCAGGCTATCGCCGTCGAGCCCGGCCGCACCTATGTCGTCAAGGACGAGGAATGCGTCGCCTGCAACCTCTGCATCGATGTCTGCCCGGTCGATTGCATCACCATGAAGGAGCTGCCGCAGGGCGCCATCGATCCGCGCACCGGCCGCCCGGTCGCGAGCTATGCCAACTGGACCACGCATCCCAACAACCCGATGAGCCGCGCCGCCGAATGATCGCCTTCTTTGCTCTGCAAATACCCCACGGGGGTCCGGGGGTGTGAAACCCCCGGTATCGAGCGGGTCCGGGGGTGTGAAACCCCCGGCTGCCGCGCGTCAGACCCGCAGCAACCGCGCGAACAGCAGGTCCAGGAATGCGCCGGCCTCGTCATAGGGATCGTGGCCGGGGCCGAGCACGGCGCGCACCTGCACCTCGAAATCGGCGTAATGCTGGGTCAGCGCCCAGATGGCGAAGATCAGGTGATGCGGATCGCCCGGCGCCAGCTTTCCCGCCTCGCTCCAGGCGCGGATGACGCCGGCCTTTTCGTCGACCAGCGCCTTCAGCCCGGGCAGCGCCTCGGCCAGGCGCGGCGCGCCCTGCAGCATCTCATTGGCGAACAGCCGGCTTTCGCGCGGCATCGCCCGGCTCATTTCCAGCTTGCGGCGGACATAGCGCAAGATCTCGGCCTGCGGCGCGCCGGCCGGGTCCAACTCGCGCAGCGGCGCCAGCCAGATATCCAGCAGGCCGGCCAGCAACTCGGCATGGATCGCCTCCTTCGAGGCGAAATAATACAGCAGGTTCGGCTTCGACAGCCCGGCCTCGGCGGCGATCTGGTCCAGCGTCGCGCCGCGAAAGCCCTGGGCGGAAAACACCTCCAGCGCGGCCTCCAGGATGGCCTTGCGGTTGCGGCGCTGGATGCGCGTCCGTGCCGGATTGCCGTCGTCCAATGTCGCCCTTTCCCGTCAGACCGCCACGCCGATGCCGCGCAGGATGACCCGTTTGACCGATTCCCGCGCCGCGCGCCAGTCCGCATCGCCCAGCGGGCCGCCGTTCAGCACCTCGATCTGGTGACCGAAATCGGCGTAATGCTGCGTCGCGGCCCAGAGCATGTAAAGCAGGTGCTGCGGATCGGTCGGCGCCATCTTGCCGGCGTCGATCCAGCCCTGGATCACCGCGGCCCGCCCGGCGGTCCAGTCGCGCAGCGTGGTCTCCAGATAGTCCTGGATTACCGGCGCGCCATGCATCACCTCGCTGGCCCAGACCTTCGAGCCGTTCGGATGCCGGCGCGAGATCTCCATCTTGGCGTCGATATAGGCAGCGATGCCCTCGGCGGGGCCGGGGGCGTCGTCCATGGCCCGCGCGGCCTCCAGCCAGATCTGGAAGATGCGCTCGACCACGCGGCGGTAAAGCTCTTCCTTGCTGGCGAAATAATAGTGCAGGTTGGCTTTCGGCAGGCCGGCAAGGCCCGCGATCAGCTGCATGGTGGCGCCGCCGAAGCCGGCTTCGGCAAAGACCGTCTCGGCCGCGTTCAGGATCGCCTCCTCGGTGGCGCGGCGGTTTGCCTCGCGTCGCCCGATTCTTGGGCCTTCTGCATCGGAACTGGCACTCATCCGGGCCTCTGCGGCTGAATTTTTATTGACCGAATGGTCAGAACGTGGCCTCCTGCAATCTGACCATACGGTCAGAAAAGGATTCGTCGCAAGAGGGCCGAAGCCCCGAAGCCGACAGGGAGATCAAGGACATGCCAGCACCCGGAGAGAATCTCCGCATCAATTCCGCGCGGCTGTGGGACAGCCTGATGCAGATGGCCAGGATCGGTCCCGGCGTGGCTGGGGGCAACAATCGCCAGACCCTGACCGACGCCGATGCCGAGGGCCGCGCCCTGTTCCAGCGCTGGTGCGAGGAGGCGGGCCTGAGCCTGGGCGTGGACCGCATGGGCACCATGTTCGCCACCCGGCCGGGCGAGGACCCGGACGCGCTGCCGGTCTATGTCGGCTCGCATCTGGATACCCAGCCGACCGGCGGGAAATACGACGGCGTGCTGGGCGTGCTGGCCGGGCTGGAGCTGGTCAGGACGATGAACGACCTCGGCATCCGCACCCGGCATCCGATCGTGGTGACGAACTGGACCAATGAGGAGGGCGCGCGCTTCGCGCCGGCCATGCTGGCCTCGGGCGTCTTCGCCGGGGTGCTGGACCTGGACTATGCCTATGCCCGCGAGGATCAGCAGGGTCTGCGCTTCGGCGACGAGTTGAAGCGCATCGGCTGGCTGGGCGAGGAAGAGGTCGGCGCCCGCAAGATGCATGCCTATTTCGAATATCACATCGAGCAGGGCCCGATCCTGGAGGCCGAGCAGAAGACCATCGGCGTGGTGACGCATTGCCAGGGGCTGTGGTGGCTGGAATTCACCCTGACCGGGCGCGAGGCGCATACCGGCTCGACGCCCATGGACATGCGGGTGAACGCCGGGTTGGCCATGGCGCGGATTTTCGAGATGGTTCAGGAGGTTGCAATGGCCGCCCAGCCCGGCGCCGTGGGCGGTGTCGGACAGGTGAAGTTCAGCCCGAATTCGCGCAACGTGCTGCCGGGGACGGCGGTGTTCACGGTCGACATCCGCAGCCCCGACCAGGCCAAGCTGGACGGGATGCGGGCCGAGATCGAGAGGCGCGCGCAGGAGATTTGTGGTGCGTTGTCAGTGGGTTGTTCGGTCGAGGCGGTCGGCCATTTCGACCCGGTGACCTTCGACCCGGTGCTGGTCGGCCGGGTGCGCGAGGCGGCCGAGCGGCTGGGATTGGATCATTGCGACATCATCTCGGGCGCGGGGCACGATGCCTGCTGGGCGGCGAAGGTGGCTCCGGCGACCATGGTCATGTGTCCCTGCGTGGGTGGGCTCTCGCATAACGAGGCCGAGGAGATCAGCCCGGAATGGGCCGCGGCCGGGGCCGACGTGCTGCTGCATGCGGTGCTGGAGACGGCCGAGGTGGTCGCGTGATGGCGCGGCCGGGCCGGGGGCGCTGCCCCCGGACCCCCGGGGTATTTTCGCAACAAAGAAGGGCTGAGGCATGAGCACGGTCATCAAGGGCGGCACCATCGTCACGGCGGATCTGAGCTATCCGGCCGATGTGCTGATCGAGGGCGGGCGGATCGCCGGGATCGGCGAAGGGCTGGCGGGCGATACGGTGCTGGATGCGACGGGCTGCTATGTCATGCCGGGCGGGATCGACCCGCATACGCATCTGGAGATGCCGTTCATGGGCACCTATTCCAGCGACGATTTCGAGAGCGGGACACGCGGAGCGCTGGCCGGTGGCACCACGATGGTGGTGGATTTCGCCCTGCCCGCCCCGGGCGAGGGGCTGCTGGATGCCTTGAAGAAATGGGACAACAAGGCCGGGCGCGCCTGCTGCGATTATTCCTTTCACATGGCGGTGACCTGGTGGGGCGAGCAGGTCTTTGACGAGATGCAGGCCGTGACCGAGCGCGGCATCAACACCTTCAAGCATTTCATGGCCTACAAGGGCAGCCTGATGGTGAATGACGAGGAGCTTTTCGCCAGTTTCCGGCGCTGCGCCGAGCTGGGGGCGATCCCGCTGGTCCATGCCGAGAACGGCGATATCGTCGCCAGCATGTCGGCCAGGCTGCTGGCCGAGGGCAATACCGGGCCCGAGGCGCATGCCTATTCCCGACCGAGCCAGGTCGAGGGCGAGGCGACGAACCGCGCCATCATGATCGCCGACATGGCCGGGGTGCCGCTTTATGTCGTGCATACCTCTTGCGAGGAAAGCCATGAGGCGATCCGGCGGGCGCGGAGCTTGGGCAAGCGGGTCTGGGGCGAGCCGCTGATCCAGCACCTGGTGCTGGACGAGAGCGAATATGCCAACCCGGATTGGGACCATGCGGCGCGGCGGGTGATGTCGCCGCCGTTCCGCGACAAGCGGCACCAGGACAGCCTGTGGGCCGGGCTGGCCTCGGGCAGCCTGAGCTGCGTGGCGACGGATCACTGCGCCTTTACCACCGCGCAGAAACGCTTTGGCATCGGCGATTTCACCAAGATCCCGAACGGCACCGGCGGTCTTGAGGAGCGGATGCCGATGCTGTGGACCATGGGCGTCAGGACCGGGCGGCTGACGCCGAACGAGTTCGTGGCGGTGACCTCGACCAATATCGCCAAGATCCTGAACATCTATCCCAGGAAGGGCGCGGTGCTGGTCGGCGCCGATGCCGATCTGGTGGTCTGGGATCCGGAGGCGAAAAAGACCATCACCGCCGGCGCGCAACAATCCGCCATTGATTACAATGTCTTCGAGGGGCGCGAGGTGGTGGGGCTGCCGCGCTTTACCCTGACCCGCGGCGTGGTCGCGGTGACCGAGGGCAAGGTCGATACGCATGAGGGCCATGGCCAGTTCGTGGCGCGCGAGCCCCGGGGCGCGGTCGGCCGGGCGCTGTCGACCTGGAAGGCGCTGAGCGAGCCCAGGCCGGTGTCGCGCGCCGGCATTCCGGCCAGCGGGGTGTGAGGTGGAGGCGGCACCGGCGGTCATCGAGGCCCGGCACCTGAACCTGACCTTTCCCACCGACGACGGCCCGGTCCATGCGCTGAAGGACGTGGACCTGACCGTGGCGCCCGGCGATTTCGTCAGCTTCATCGGCCCCTCGGGCTGCGGCAAGACCACGCTGCTGCGCTGCATCGCCGCGCTGGAGACGCCGACCGGCGGCAGTCTGACCGTACGCGGCATGACGGCGGACGCAGCGCGGCGGGCCAGAAGCTACGGCTATGTCTTTCAGGCGGCTGGACTTTATCCCTGGCGCACCATCGCCGGGAACATCCGCCTGCCGCTGGAGATCATGGGCTATCCCAAGGCCGAGCAGGCCGAGCGGGTCCAGGCGGTGCTGGACCTGGTCGAGCTGGGGCAGTTCGGCCGCAAGTTCCCCTGGCAGCTGTCGGGCGGCATGCAGCAGCGCGCCAGCATCGCCCGCGCGCTGGCCTTCGACGCCGAGATCCTGCTGATGGACGAGCCCTTCGGCGCGCTGGACGAGATCGTGCGCGACCGGCTGAACGAGGAGCTGTTGCGGTTGTGGCAGCGGACCGGCAAGACCATCGCCTTCGTCACCCATTCCATCCCCGAGGCGGTTTACCTGTCCACCCGGATCGTGGTCATGTCGCCGCGCCCGGGGCGCATCACCAAGGTGATCGAAAGCCCGCTGCCGCGGGTCCGGCCATTGGATATTCGCGACACGCCCGAGTTCATCCGCATCGCCCATGAGGTGCGCGAGGGTTTGCACGAAGGACACGGCCATGATTGAGGCTGCGGCCCGCGCCGGGGATGCACGGGGCGTACACCGCGCGTACACCGGGCGTACGCCGTTTGGCGCCGTTCGCGGAAGGATTGCGACATGAGCCGCGTCCTGCCGGTCCTGACCGTGCTGCTGGCGATCCTGGTGATCTGGTATGCTGCGGCGGTCATGCTGAACCGGGCCTGGGTGCTGGACCAGGCGGCGCGGGCGGGCAGCGAGGTCGGCTTCGGCCAAATGCTGCGCGAGACCATGGCGCAGGACCGGCCGGTGCTGCCGGCGCCGCATCAGGTCGCCAAGGGGCTGTGGGACGGCGTGGCCGGGCAGAAGATCACCTCGAAGCGCAGCTTGGTCTGGCATGCCGGGGTGACGCTGTCGGCGACGCTGGCCGGGTTCGCGCTGGGGACGGCGGCGGGGCTTTTGCTCGCCATCGGCATCGTGCACAGCCGGGCGATGGACATGAGCGTGATGCCCTGGGCCATCGCCTCGCAGACCATCCCGATCCTGGCGATCGCGCCGATGGTGATCGTGGTGCTGGCCTCGCTGGGGATCAAGGGCTTGCTGCCCAAGGCGCTGATCGCCGCCTATCTGAGCTTCTTCCCGGTGCTGGTCGGCATGGTCAAGGGCTTGCGGGCGCCGGACGGGATGCAGCTGGACCTGCTGCGGACCTATAGTGCCTCGCAGGGGCAGACCTTGCGGATGCTGCGGCTGCCGTCCTCGGTGCCCTATCTGTTCGCCTCGCTGAAGGTCGGGATCGCGGCGGCGCTGGTCGGGACCATCGTCGCGGAACTGCCGGCGGGGGCGACGGCGGGGCTGGGCGCGCGGCTGCTGTCGGGCAGCTATTACGGCCAGACCGTGCAGATCTGGGCGGCGCTGTTCGCCGCCGCCATCCTGGCCGCAGTGCTGGTCATGCTGATCGGCGCGGTCGAGCGGGTGACCCTGAAACGCATGGGGTTCGCGCCATGAGCTGGCAGGGCTGGGCCGCCATCGGCTTCTGGATCGCGGCCATGGCGCTGAACGTGCAGGTCGCGAACCGGCATGGTGCGGCGCGATGGGCGCGGGTCTTTGTGCCGACGCTGTTCGGCGTCACGCTGCTGGTGCTGTGGCAGGGGCTGGTGCGCGGGCTGGCGGTCAGCCCGGTGATCCTGCCGGCGCCGACCGACATCGCGGCGCGCCTTGCCGGCAGCCTGCCGCTGCTTTGGGGCGATTTCACCCAGACCATCCTGAAGGGGGCGCTGTCGGGCTATGTCATCGGCTGCGGCGCCGCCGTGCTGACCGCCATCGCGGTGGACCGCTTTCCCTTCCTGCAAAGGGGGCTGCTGCCGGTCGGCAATTTCGTCGCCGCCCTGCCCATCGTCGGCATTGCGCCGATCCTGGTGATGTGGTTCGGCTTCGACTGGCAGTCCAAGGCCGCCGTGGTCGTGGTCATGGTGTTCTTCCCGGTGCTGGTGAACATGGTCGCGGGGCTGGCGGCCACCGATCCGCTGCAACGCGACCTGATGCGGACCTATTCCGCGAGCTATCGCGACACGCTGCTGAAGCTGCGCCTGCCGGCGGCGATGCCGTTCCTGTTCAACGGGCTGAAGATCGCCACCACCCTGGCGCTGATCGGCGCCATCGTGGCCGAGTTCTTCGGCTCGCCCACGCGGGGCATGGGGTTTCGGATCGCGACCGCCGTGGGGCAGCTGGACCTGCCGCTGGTCTGGGCCGAGATCGCGGTGGCGGCGCTGGCCGGCAGCGGCTTCTTCGGCCTGATGACGCTGGCCGAAAAGGCGGTCACCTTCTGGCACCCCTCGCAGCGGGGGCGATGATTTCAACCGGCCCGGGACAAACCGGCAACCAACAGTGGAGACGGGAATGAACAGATTTCTGATCGGAGCCGCTCTGGCAGCCCTCGCGGTGGGGGCGGCGCAGGCGGAAGAGGTGAAGCTGCAGCTGAAATGGGTCACGCAAGCCCAGTTCGCCGGCTATTACGTCGCCAAGGACAAGGGTTTCTATGAGGAGGAAGGACTGGAGGTCGACGTCATGCCCGGCGGGCCCGACATCTCGCCCACCCAGGTCATGGCCGGGGGCGGTGCGGATGTGACGGTGGACTGGATGCCCTCGGCGCTGGCGGCGCGGGAAAAGGGGCTGGCGCTGGTCAATATCGCCCAGCCGTTCAAGAGCTCGGGGATGATGCTGACCTGCCTGAAGGAAAGCGGCATCAAGGGCCCCGAGGATTTCCGCGGCAAGACGCTGGGGGTCTGGTTCGGCGGCAACGAATATCCCTTCCTCAGCTGGATGGCGACGCTGAAGATCCCGACCGACGGCTCGCCCGAGGGGGTGACGGTGCTGAAGCAGGGCTTCAACGTCGATCCGCTGCTGCAAAAGCAGGCGGCCTGCATTTCGACCATGACCTATAACGAATATTGGCAGGTGATCGACGCCGGGCTGAAGCCCGAGGACCTGGTGACCTTCAAGTATGAGGATGAGGGTGTCGCCACGCTGGAGGACGGGCTGTATGTCATGGAGGACAAGCTGAAGGACCCGGCTTTCGTCGCCAAGATGGAGAAATTCGTCCGCGCCTCGATGAAGGGCTGGAAATATGCCGAGGCGCATCCCGACGAGGCGGCGCAGATCGTCATCGACAATGACGAGACCGGCGCGCAGACGCTGGAGGTGCAGGCCCGCATGATGGGCGAGATCGCCAAGCTGACGGCCGGCTCCAATGGCGCGCTGGATCCGGCGGATTACGACCGCACGGTCAAGGTGCTGCTGGGCGGCGGCTCGGACCCGGTGATCTCGAAGGCGCCCGAGGGGGCCTATGTGCTGGAGATCACCGACAAGGCCTTGCAGTAAGGCTAGCGGGTCTCGGCTAGCACGCAGAGCAGCTCGAACAGCATCGTCGCGCCGGTCAGCGCGGTGATGCCGCCGATGTCGAAGGGCGGCGAGACCTCGACCACGTCGGCGCCGGCGATATTGAGCCCAGAGAGGCCGCGCACCAGCGCCTGCGCCTCGCGCGTGGTCAACCCGCCGATCTCGGGCGTGCCGGTGCCGGGGGCCATGGCGGGGTCGATGCTGTCGATGTCGAAGGTGACGTAGCAGGGCGCATCGCCCATCAGCATGCGAATCTCGGCGCTGATCTGGTCGGCGCCACGGCGGGCGAATTCCTCGATATAGATGATGCGGATGCCCTGGTCCTGCGCCCATTGGTGTTCGTCCGCGGCATAGATCGAGCCGCGGATGCCGATCTGCACCATGCGGCGCGGGTCGAGGATGCCTTCCTCGATCGCGCGGCGGAAGGGGGTGCCGTGGGTATAGCGGTTGCCGCCGAAATAGCTGTCGTTGGTGTCGGAATGGGCGTCGAACTGCACCAGCCCCAGCGGGCCGCGCCCGGCCTTGTGGATGGCGCGCAGCACCGGCAGCGTGGTCAGGTGGTCGCCGCCGACCGAGAGCGGCCGCGCGCCGGCCGCGCAAATGGCGGCGATGCCGGATTCGATCTGCGCCAGCGCCGCCATCAGGTCGATGGGCTGCACGGCCAGGTCGCCCAGATCGGCCACCCGTAGCCGTTCATAGGGCGCGATCCCGGTGACGTGATGCACGCGGCGCATCAGGCTGGACTGGTTCCTGACCTCGCGCGGGCCGTGGCGGGCGCCGGGGCGGTTGGTGGTGCCGCCGTCCCAGGGAATGCCAAGGATCGCCACGTCGAGCCCGCTTGGGTCGCTGAGCGCGGGCAGGCGCATGAAGGTCGAATGTCCCGCGAAACGCGGGACAAGAGCGGCATCGACGGGTTCGTGGAAGGGCATCGGGGGCCTCGGCTGTGGCTGCGGGCCCAGCCTAGGACGCCTGCCCGCGTCGGGGCAAGCGTCCGTGCTGCGTCAGTCGCGCAGCGGCTTGCCGGCGGTTTCGCGCGCGGCCAGCATGGCGACCAGGGCCACGACGGCGGCTGCGACCAGATACCAGGCCGGGGCGGTCTTGCTGCCGGTGGCGCCGATCAGCCAGGTGGCGACGAAGGGCGCCGTGCCGCCGAACAGCGCATTGGCGGTGTTGAAGCTGAAGGCAAAGCCGGAATAGCGCACCCGGGTCGGAAAGATCTCGGTCAGGAAGCAGGGCAGCGTGCCGTCGTTCACGGTCAGCAGCGCCCCGAAAATCACCTGGATCAGCACGATCATCGCGAAGCTGGCGCCGTCCAGCATGCCGAACAGCGGCACGGTCAGGACGATGAACAGCACCGAGGCCGCGATCAGCGCCGTCTTGCGCCCGAAGCGATCCGACAGCAGGCCCATCAGGAAGATCAGGAAGATATAGGCAAAAAGCGCGATGCTGTTGGCCAGAAACGAGGCGCTTTCCTCCATGCCCATTTCGGTGATGAGATAGGTCGGCATGTAGCTGAGGATCAGATAGAAGCCGACGGCGTTCAGGCAGGTGACGGCAAAGGCGCGGATGATCGGCTTGCGATAGGTGGTGAACAACTCCTTGATCGGCGTCGCTTCGACATGGTGCTTTGCTTCCAGCTCGCGGAACTTCGGCGTGTCCTCGAGCTTCAGCCGGATATAGAGCCCGACCAGGCCCAGCGGAAAGGCCAGCAGGAACGGCAGCCGCCAGCCCCAGCCATGCAGTTGCGCGGTCTCGAGCTGCGAAAACAGCAGCGCCGACATCAGCGAGCCGGCCAGAAGACCGGCGGCCGTGCTGGCGGGGACCATGCTGGTGTAGAAGCCGCGTTTTGCGGGCGGCGCATATTCGGCCAGGAAGGACGTCGCCCCGGCATATTCGCCCGAGGCGGAAAAGCCCTGCACCATGCGGACCAGCAGCAGCAGCACCGGCGCCAGCATGCCGATCTGGTGATAGGACGGCAAAAGCGCGATGACGGTCGTTGCCCCGGACATGATGAGGATCGACCAGGACAACGCGGTCTTGCGGCCGATGCGGTCGCCGATGCTGCCCCAGACGATGCCGCCGATCGGGCGGATGACGAAGGAGATCGCAAAGACCGCGAAGGTCGCGAGCAGCGCGGCCTGCGGCGCGATCTCGGGAAAGAAGACCGCGGCGATCACGGTGGCGAAATAGCCATAGGAGGCATAGTCGAACCATTCGACGAAATTGCCGATGAAGCTGGCGGTCAGAACCTTGCGCAGGACGGCCGGGCTGGCCTGGGCGTCGGACACGCCGTTCGGGCCCGCAGCGGCGGGGATGGTCATAGCGGTCATGGTCTCCTCCCATGGGAACCGATGATGGTGACGATCATCGTCGACGGCGCGACCCTCCCGGTCGGCCGGACGGCTTTTGCGTGCTGGCAAAAGCGAAAACCGGCGGGGCTTCTGGCCCCGCCGGTTCCTGGATCAGGCGGCCTTGGCCTTGCCCCGGACGATCAGGTGTTCGGGGCCGTAGGGGAAGCCGGTGATGTTGCGGTTGCCGGTCTCCTCGATCACCAGGATGTCGTGTTCGCGATAGCCGCCGGCGCCGGGCAGGTGGTCGGGGATGGTGATCATCGGCTCCATCGAGACGACCATGCCGGGTTCCAGCACGGTGTCGCAATCCTCGCGCAGTTCCAGCCCGGCCTCGCGGCCGTAATAGTGGCAGAGCACGCCGAAGCTGTGGCCATAGCCGAAGCTGCGGTATTGCAGCAGGTTTTCGGCGGCATAGATCTCGTTCAGCTCGGCGGCGATGTCGGCGCATTTCGCGCCGGGCACGAGCAGCTCCTTGCCGCGGTCGTGGACCTTGCAGTTGATTTCCCACAGCCGCAGGTGTTCGTCGCTGGCATGTTCGGCAAAGAGCGTGCGCTCCAGCGCGACGTAATAGCCGGCGACCATCGGGAAGCAGTTCAGGGACAGGATGTCGCCGGCCTCGATCTTGCGCGAGGTGACCGGGTTGTGGGCGCCGTCGGTGTTGATGCCGGACTGGAACCAGGTCCAGGTGTCCAGAAGCTCGGCCTCGGGCCAGGTTTTGGCGATCTCGCGCACCATGGTGGCGGTGGAGTGCAGCGCGACCTCGTGTTCGGGCGTGCCGACGGCGGTGGCCTCGACGCAGGCGGCGCCGCCGATGTCGGCGATGCGGGTCATCTGGGTGATATGGGCGATTTCTTCGGGCGATTTCACCATGCGCAGCCGCATCGCCGGGGCGGCGATGTCGACGAATTCGACGCCGGGGAATTCCGATTTCAGCAGTGCCAGCAGGTCGAGCGTGACATGGTCGAATTCGATGCCGATGCGTTTCGCGGCGCCCACGATCTGGCGGATGGCGTGGAAATAGTTGTCCTTTTGCCAGTCGGTATAGGTCAGGTTGTTGCCGAAGGTGCGGCGCCAGGGCTGGCCGCCGTCGATGCCGGCGCTGATCGAGGTGGCGTGGTCGTGGTCGATCAGGAAGCCGTAGCGCCGGCCGAACTGGCAATACAGGAAATCGGCGTAGTAGTTGATGTTGTGGTAGCTGGTGAACAGCGCCGCATCGACGCCGGCCTGGGCCATATGGGCGCGGATGGCATCGTGGCGGCGCTGCATCTCGGCGGCCGAGAAGGTCGGCTGCGCCTTGCTGCCGTTGCCGACATAGTTCTGCAGCCGTTCGCGGGTGGTCATGGGGCTCTCCTGTCCTTGGGGATGGCAGCAGGATCGGGTTGCAGGCCGGTCTTGTCAAAGGACGGTTTCTCATGCTTTCTGTGAGGAAATCTCAAGCTGGAAGGGGCCGGGATGCCGCTGCCTCCGCTGAATGCGCTGCGGGCCTTCGAGGCTGCGGCGCGGTTGAAAAGCTTCAAGGCGGCGGCGGATGCGCTGTTCGTCACCCAGTCGGCCGTCAGCCACCAGATCCGGCACCTGGAGGATTTCCTGCGGGTGCCGCTGTTCGACCGCTCCGGCGCACGGCCGCGAATTCTGCCGGCAGGGCAGGAGCTTGCGCGGACGCTGAGCCTGTCCTTCGCCGAGATCGACGCCGCCTGCCGGCGCATCGCCCAAGCCCGCCAGGACCGGGTTCTGGTGATCGCGGCCATCCCCTCGGTCGCGATCTGCTGGCTGATCCCGCGGCTGGCGCGGTTCCGCGAAAGCCATCCCGAGGTGGCGCTGCGCGTGGTCTATGCCATGCACGGGCATGAGATCGACTTCAGCGCGACTCACCTGGCCTTCGTCTATGCCGACCGGCTGCCGCGCCTGCCGGGGGTCGAGGCGCTGGCCTTTCTGTCGGGGGCCTGCGTGCCGGTGTGCAGCCCGCAGCGGTTGCCGGCGACGGCGACGGTGGCCGAGATCAAGGCGGCGGGGCTGTTGCATGACACCGACCGCTCGGGCTGGGCGGAATGGTTGGCGCAGGCGGGATCGGGGCTGGACCCGCAGGATCCCGGGCCGCTGTTCGAGGATTTCAACCTGCTGCGCGCCGCCGCGCTGGCCGGGCAGGGGGTGGCGCTGTGCCCGCTGGCGATGATCCGCGACGACCTCGACTCGGGCCGGCTGGTGCAGCTGTCGGCCGAGGCGGTGCTGGACCAGTTCGACTATTATCTGCTTTGCACCGAGGCGCTGCCGCCGGCGCTGGCCGAGGATGCGGCGGCGTTCCGCGCCTGGGCCTTTGCCGAGCGCGACGCCGGCTAGTCCTGGCGCGGCCTGCCCGGCCGGGTCCTGGACCACAGCAACAGCCCGGCCGCCAGTGCCGCCCCGCCCAGCATGACATGGCGCGAGGTGATGCCCAGCCGGGCCTGGGCGCTGCGGCGATAGCGCGGGTCGAAGAAGCGGGTGTCGGCCAGCAGGCTGCCGAGCAGGGTTTCCTTGCGCGGGCGGATGGGGCGCAGACGGCGGCCGGTGGCGCGGTTCAGTTGCGCGATGGCGGCGATCACGCTGCCGGTGTCGTCGATGCGGCGCGCCACCTCGGCCGGGTCGCGGCCCAGGTGCTCGGCGATCAGCCCGTCGCGCAGCGCGCGGACGGCGCGGCGGTCGGCGGCGTCCTTGGCCAGCAACGCCACGTCGCATTCGGTGTCGAAGCCCATCGAGCGGCGGTCGATGTTGCCGGAGCCGACGCGCAACAGCCGGTCGTCCACGATCGAGACCTTGGCATGGACATAGATGTCCTCGCCCGCCGCATTCACCGGGTAGAGGATGCGGAAGCGGTCGTGCCGGTCCAGCGCCCGCAGCTGGCGGATCATGCGGCTGCGGGTGACGTGCATCGCCTCGTCCTCGACCATGCCCTGGGCGGCGCGGGGGTTGACGATGATCACCTCGGGGCCGTCCGGCTCGGCCAGGCGGCGGGCGATCGCGGCGGTGATGCTGTCGGCGGCGAAATACTGCGATTCCAGATAGATGCAATCGCGGGCCGCGGCGATGCTGTCCAGATAGAGATGCTCGATCTCGGCGATGCTGGGCTTGTCGGATTCCGGCGGCTGGGTGCGGGCGATGGCGATGGGCACGTCGTGGAAGCCGACCGGGATGCTGTCGGGCCACAGGTCGGCGCCGGGGCGGAAATCCTCGTCCATCTCGGCATCGTTGGCGCGGGCCCAGCGGGCGCGGCCGAGCCGGCTGAGCGCGGCGGCGGCGGGACCGGAGATCACCGTGGTGGCGTCGTGCCAGGGCTGGGCCACCGCGCCGTCGCGCAGCCGGCGGCAGGGGTCGCCGGGCGTATGGCCGCGGCTGTCCCAGCGCCCGTCGGTCACGTCGATGCCGCCGCAGAAGGCCAGCGAATCGTCGATGGCGACGATCTTCTGGTGGTGGCAGGCGCCGATCGGGTGGCGGCCGTCGAAGGCCAGGTGGATCTGTTCGGGCGACAGGAACTTGATTCGCGCCGCCGGCAACAGCCCGCCCGGCGCGATCAGCGCCCCGCCGCTCCATTTCAGCAGGTAGATGTCGAGCCCGGGGCGGCGGTCCACCAGCGCGTCGAGGAAGGGGCCGATCTGGTTCGGCATGCCGTCGGGCGCGTCGCCGTCGGCGTCGCTTTCGCCGGGCAGCATCTCGATCTCGAAGTCGAAGTCCCAGCCGATCAGGATCACCAGCCGCCGGGCCTTGAGCAACGATTCGCGCAGGGCGCGGAAATAATCGGCGCCGTCGACGATGACCGAAAAGCAGCGCGCCGTGGCGACCCGCCAGCAGTTGCGGCCGGGGGTGAATTGCAGGTCCTGCATCGTGCTGTCCTTCGCGTGATCGGTGATGCCGAACCGCCAAGGCGGGCGCCCGGTTCCGCGGGCGCGCCGGCCTTCAGATGTGCAGCGCGTGGCCCAAGGCGCGCAGGCAGGCCTCGTGCAGCGCCTCGCCCCGGGTCGGGTGGGCGTGGATGCTGCCGGCGATGTCTTCGAGCCGCGCGCCCATCTCCAGCGCCAGCGCGAAGCCGCCGGCCATTTCCGCGACGCCGGCGCCGACCGCCTGGATGCCCAGCACCTCATGCGTGTCGGGCCGCGCGGTGACGCGGATGAAGCCGGTCTCGTCATCCGCCGTCATCGCCCGGCCGTTGGCGGCGAAGGGGAACAGGCCGGTCAGCGGCTCATGGCCCTGGCTGCGCAGCTCGTCGGGGCCGAGGCCCACGCTGACGATTTCCGGGTCGGTGAAGCAGACCGCCGGGATCGCGCGCTTGTCCCAGGCGCGCGGCTGGCCCGCGACCAGCTCCGCGACCATCTCGCCCTGGGCCATGGCGCGATGCGCCAGCATCGGCTCGCCCGTCACGTCGCCGATGGCCAGAACGCCGGTCATCGAGGTGCGGCAGCGCTCGTCGATCTTCAGGAACGGGCCGGCCATGGCCAGGCGCAGCCCGTCGATGCCGGCGCCGGTGGCGCGGGGGCGGCGGCCGACCGTGACCAGCACCTTGTCGGCGGCGATCTCCTCGGCCCCGTCGGCGGCGGCGACGCGCAGGGCGCCGCTGTCCGACAGGCCGCCGGCGCGGGCGCCGGTCAGGACGCGGATGCCAAGCGCCGTCAGCCGCTGCGCGACCGGCCGGGTCAGCTCGGCGTCATATTGCGGCAGGATGCGCGGCCCGGCCTCGACCACGGTGACCGCGGCGCCGAGCTTGGCGAAGGCGATGCCCAGTTCCAGCCCGATATAGCCGCCGCCGACCACGGCGAGCCGTTCCGGCACCTCGGTCAGGGCCAGCGCCCCGGTCGAGGAGATCACCTTGCCGCCGAAGGGCAGGGACGGGATCTCGATCGGTTCCGAGCCGGTGGCGATGACCAGCACCTCGGTGCGGATGCGGACCGGGCCTTCGGGGGTCGCCACCTCGACGGTCTTGCCGTCGCGGATGGTGGCCATGCCCGTCACCAGCCGCACCTTGGCCTTGCGCAACAGCGTTGCCACGCCGCCGGTCAGGCGGCTGACGATGCCGTCCTTCCAGGCCATGGTGGCGGCAAGGTCGAGGGTCGGCGGGCCGGCCGAAATGCCCATCGCGGCAGTCGAGGACAGCGCCGCGATGCGGTGGAATTCCTCGGCCGCGTGGATCAGCGCCTTCGAGGGGATGCAGCCGACGTTGAGGCAGGTGCCGCCCGGCGGCTCGGCATCGACGATGACGGTATCGACGCCCAGTTGCCCGGCGCGGATGGCGCAGACATAGCCGCCGGGGCCGGCGCCGAGGATCAGCAGCCTGCATTGGATCTCGCGCATCGCTCAGCCCTCCACGAAGATCAGCGCCGGGGTCTCCAGCAGCTCTTTCAGCCGCGCCACGAAGGTGGCGGCGTCCCAGCCGTCGACGACGCGATGGTCGAAGCTGCAGGACAGGTTCATCATCTTGCGCGGCTCGAAGGCGGCGCCGTTCCAATGCGGCCGCACCGCCAGCCGGTTGATGCCGACGATGGCGACCTCGGGCACGTTCAGGATCGGGGTCGAGGCGATGGCGCCCAAGGGGCCCAGCGAGGTGATGGTGATGGTCGAGCCGGAAAGCTCGTCGCGTTTCGCCGTGCCCTCCTTGGCGGCGGCGCCGATGCGGGCGATTTCCGCGGCGGTGGTGCGCAGGTCCAGCGCCTCGGCATGGCGCAGGACCGGGACCATCAGGCCCGAGGGCGTCTGCGCGGCGATGCCCAGGTGCACGGCGCCGAAGCGGCGGATCAGCCCGGCCTCGGCGTCGTAATGCGCGTTCAGGATCGGCTGTTCATGCACGGCGCGCACGACGCTGCGGGCGATGAAAGCCAGGGGGTTCAGCTTGGGGCCCCTGCCGTGGGCGTTCATGCGGGCGCGCAGATCCTCCAGCGCGGTCGCGTCCACCTCCTCGACGATGGTGATCTGGGGGACGCGGTTGGCGGCCTCCATGCGCTCGGCGATCTTGCGGCGCAGGCCGATGACGCGGATCTCCTCGACCGAGGTGTCGGGTTGCGGGCCCGAGGGTGCCGGAATGCCGCCCGAGGCGATGAAGGCGTCGAGATCCTCGTGCCCGATGCGGCCCGCCGGTCCCGAGCCGCGCACCAGGCGCAGATCCACGCCCGCCTCGCGCGCCCGCGCCCGGACCGAGGGCGAGGCGATGGGCTTTTCGCCCTCGGCGCGCAGCGGTGCGGTGGTGGTGGTGGCGGGTGGCACGGGCCTGGCGGGTGGCGGCTCGGGTTCCGGTTCGGCCTTGGGCTGGGCCGCAGCCGGTTCGTGGGGGGGCGGTTCGTGGGCGGGTTCGGGGGCCGGCGCGGTTTCGGCCTGGCGCGATGGTGCGGCCGGGGCGTCGCCGGCGACATTGCCCGGCCCGTCCACCTCCAGCCGGATCAGCTCGGCGCCGACGGCGATGATCTCGCCCGGCGCGCCGGCCTGCCAGACCACGGTGCCGGTGACGGGCGAGGGGATTTCCACCGTGGCCTTGTCGGTCATCACCGCGACCATCGGGTCGTCCTCGCGCAGGACGTCGCCGGGCTTGACCAGCCATTCGGCGATCTCGGCCTCGGCGATGCCTTCGCCGATGTCGGGCATGCGGATTGCGTGGATACCCATGTCAGGCCACCTCGACCAGTTGACGCAGCGCCTCGGCCACCCGTGCGGGGCCGGGGAAATAGCTCCATTCATGCGTATGCGGATAGGGCGTGTCCCAGCCCGCCACCCGCCGGATCGGCGCCTCGAGATGCCAGAAGCATTCCGCCTGCACCAGCGCCGCCAGCTCGGCGCCAAAGCCCGAGGTCAGCGTCGCCTCGTGCAGCACCAGGCAGCGGCCGGTCTTGTTGACCGAGGCCGTGATGGTTTCCATGTCCAGCGGCAGCAGGGTGCGCAGGTCGATCACCTCGGCATCGACGCCCGACTCGGCCGCTGCCGCCAGCGCGACATGGACCATGGTGCCATAGGTCAGGATCGTCGCGGCCTGGCCCGGACGGCGCACGACGGCCTTGCCCAGCGGCACGGTATAATGCCCCTCGGGCACCTCGCCCAGCTCGTGCGTCTTCCAGGCGGTGACCGGGCGGTCGTGATGGCCGTCGAAGGGGCCGTTATAGAGCCGCTTCGGCTCGAGGAAGATCACCGGGTCCGGGTCCTCGATGGCCGACATCAGCAGCCCCTTGGCGTCCTGCGGGTTCGAGGGCACCACGGTCTTGAGCCCCGTGACATGGGTGAACAGCGCCTCGGGCGACTGGCTGTGGGTCTGGCCGCCGAAGATGCCGCCGCCGGTGGGCATGCGCACCACCATCGGGCAGGTGAACTGCCCGGCCGAGCGATAGCGCAGCCGCGCCGCCTCGGACACGATCTGGTCATAGGCCGGATAGACGTAGTCGGCGAACTGGATCTCGACCACCGGCTTCAGCCCATAGGCGGCCATGCCGATGCCGGCGCCGACGATGCCGGATTCGTTGATCGGCGTGTCGAAGCAGCGGGTCTTGCCGTATTTCGCCTGCAAGCCGGCGGTGCAGCGGAAGACGCCGCCGAAATAGCCCACGTCCTCGCCGAAGACGACCACGGTCGGGTCGGCGCCCATGGCCACGTCCAGCGCGTCGCGGATGGCCTCGATCATCGTCATGCGTGCCATGTCAGAACCCCGCCTCGTGACGTTGCTTCAGAAGATGCGGCGGCATTTCGGCATAGACGTCCTCGAACATGTCGGCCTTGCTGGGGTGCTGGCCCTGGTGCAGCGTGCCGATCGCCTCGGCCTGCTTCTGCTCGGTGCTGATGGTGGCCAGGATCTCGGCCTCGGCCTGGGCGTGGCGTTCCTCGGACCAGGCGCCAAGCGCGATCAGGTGGTTCTTCAACCGCAGGATCGGGTCGCCCAAGGGCCAGGCATTGCTTTCTTCGGCCGGGCGATAGGCAGAAGGATCGTCCGAGGTGGAATGCCCCCCGGCGCGATAGGTGACATATTCGATCATCGTCGGGCCGAGGTTGCGCCGGGCGCGCTCTGCCGCCCATTTCGCCACCGCCATCACCGCGAGATAGTCGTTGCCGTCCACCCGCAGCGAGGGGATGCCGAAGCCCAGGCCGCGCGCCGCGAAGGTGCCCGAGCCGCCGCGCGCGATGCCCTGGAAGGTCGAGATCGCCCACTGGTTGTTGACCACGTTCAGCACCACCGGCGCCTTGTAGGTCGAGGCGAAGACCAGCGCGGCGTGAAAGTCGCTTTCCGCCGTCGAGCCGTCGCCGATCCAGGCCGCCGAGATCTGGCGGTCGCCCGAGATCGCCGAGGCCATGGCCCAGCCCACCGCCTGGATATATTGCGTCGCCAGGTTGCCCGAGATGGTGAAGAAACCATGCTCGCGCGAGGAATAGCAGACCGGCAATTGCCGGCCGCGCATCGGGTCGTCGGCGTTGGAGAACACCTGGTTCATCATGGAACTCAGCGGATAGCCGGCCGCGATCAACAGGCCGGCCTGGCGATAGGTCGGGAAGTTCATGTCGCCCGGCGCAAGCGCACGCTGGAAGCCGCAGGAAATGGCTTCCTCGCCCAGGTGCTGCATGTAGAAGCTGGTCTTTTGCTGGCGTTGCGCGTTCAGCATGCGCGCGTCATAGATGCGCAGTGTCATCATGTGGCGCAGGCCGGCAAGCAGGTCCTCGGGCGTCAGGTCCAGCGCCTCGGCCCAGGGGCCGACGGCCTCGCCCTCGCGGTTCAGCACGCGGATGATGGTGAAGGCGAGGTCGCGGATCGATTCGGGATCGGCGTCCACGTCCGGGCGGCGCACGGTGCCAGCGCGCGGGATCGCGACATGCGAGAAATCGGGCTGGCCGCCGGGGCGCACCTCGGGCTCCGGCACGGTCAGGCTGAGCGGGGGCAGGCCGTCGTCGCTCATGGCCGGTCCTTTCCCGCGTGGGTTGCGCTGGTGGATTCTCTCTGCCGCATTTGCCCCTCCCTGGCCCATACAGGAACAGGATAGCCCGAGGATTCAAAAATTTCCTTTCCAATTTTTTCCCTATAGGCGATAGTTGAAAAGGAAATTCTGCGATTGGTGAAAATGACGGACGTTTCTGCCGAGCTTGACCTGGATGCCATCGACCGCCGAATCCTGCGCGAGCTCAGCCGCGACGGCCGGCTGTCGAACACCCAGCTGGCCGAGCGGGTCGGATTGTCGCCCAGCCCCTGCTGGCAGCGCACGCGGCGGCTGGAATCCGAGGGCTATATCAAGGGCTATGCCGCCATCCTGGACCGCGACCGGCTGCGCGTGCCCGAAACCGTGCTGGTCGAGGTGGTGCTGGACCGCCATGACGAGCACGTGCTGGAAAACTTCGGCCGCCAGATCGTCGAGCTGTCCGAGGTGATCGAGGTCTGGCTGGTCTCGGGCGAATACGACTATATCCTGAAGGTGGCGGTGAACGGCACGCGCGGCTACGAGGATTTCCTGCGCAAGCGGCTGTTCCGCATCCCCGGCATCCGCAACTCGCGGTCCTGTTTCGCGCTGCGCTGCCTGAAGGAAACCGGCATTCCCGTGCCCGAATAGCACGCGGCGCTTGCCCTGTGGCCGCAACCGGCCCACCCTGACCCCATAGTCAAAACATGTTCAGGGAGACGATAATGAGCGCAGGTGCGAGTTCCGCGGCAGCATCGCCGCACCAGACCGAATTGAAACGGGTCATGGGCCCGAAGCTGTTGTTGCTGTTCATCGTCGGCGACATCCTGGGCACCGGGGTCTATGCCTTGACCGGCACCGTCGCGGGCGAGGTGGGGGGCGCCGCCTGGGCGCCTTTCCTGGTGGCCTTCGCCGTCGCCACCATCACCGCCATGTCCTATATGGAGCTGGTGACGCGCTATCCCCAGGCCGCCGGCGCGGCGCTTTACACGCATCGCGCCTTCGGCATCCATTTCCTGACCTTCCTGGTGGCCTTCACCGTCATGTGCTCGGGGATCACCTCGGCCTCGACGGCCTCGAACGCCTTCGCGGGCTTTCTGAACGACGGCTTCGGCCTGGGCTTCCAGAAGGGCAGCGCGGGCATCCTGGTGTTGGCGCTGGGGTTCATGGCGCTGGTCGCGGCGATCAACTTCCGCGGCGTCGGCGAAAGCGTCAAGGCCAATGTGGTGCTGACCTGCGTCGAGCTGTCGGGCCTTTTGATGGTGATCTTCATCGGCTTTTACGCCATGGCGCAGGGCAGGGCGGATTTCACCGAGGTGATGATCTTCCAGTCCTCGGCCGAGAAGGGCTGGTTCCTGTCGCTGACCGCGGCGACGGCGCTGGCGTTCTTCGCCATGGTCGGCTTCGAGGATTCGGTGAACATGGCCGAAGAGGTCAAGGACCCGGTGCGGATCTTTCCGCGCATCATGCTGACCGGGCTTGCCATCACCGGGGTGATCTATGTGCTGGTGGCGATCTGCGCCGTGGCGCTGGTGCCGGTCGGCAACCTGTCGGACCCGGACAAGGGCTCGGCCCTGACCCAGGTGGTGCGGGCGGGGGCGCCGAATTTCCCCTTTGACAAGATCTTTCCCTTCATCGGCATGTTCGCGGTGGCGAACTCGGCGCTGATCAACATGCTGATGGCGAGCCGGCTGCTTTACGGGCTGGCGCGGCAGGGCGTGCTGCCGCATGCGCTGGGGCTGGTGCACCGCCAACGCCGGACGCCCTGGGTCGCGATCATCTTCACCACGGCCCTGGCCTTCGGGCTGATCTGGTTCGTGGTCACGCGCTCGGACCTGCCGGCGGTCAGCCTTCTGGGCGGGACCACGGCGCTGCTGCTGCTCTGCGTCTTTACCGTGGTCAATATCGCGCTGCTGGTCCTGCGGCGGCAGCAGGTCGGGCACGCGCATTTCCGTGCGCCGCGCGCCCTGCCCTGGATCGGCGCCGCGACCTGCGCCTTCCTGGCCGGGCCCTGGGCGCGCAGCGCGGCGCAGATGGACCAGTACAAGGTCGCGGGCTGGCTTCTGGGCATCGGCGTGGTGCTGTGGGCGGCGACCTATGTCTGGAACCGCAGCACGCGCCACCACGTCCCGGGCGACATGAGCCATATCGAGGACCTGGCCGAACATCACGGCGATTCCACCCGGAACTGAAGCGGCTGCGCGGCTCTGGCGTTTTCCGGCAAAGCCGCGCATGAGGGGGGCGACGCAACCCCTGACCCCGAGAGACGAGATGGGCTATTTCCCGCAATGGCGCCGCGCGACCGGCGCCACCGTCCTGCCGGACGAGAAACTGCCGCTGGCCGCGGCCCTGCCGATGAGCCTGCAGCACCTGCTGGCCATGTCCGGCTCGACCATCCTGGCGCCGCTGATCATGGGCTTCGACCCGAACGTGGCGGTGTTCTTTTCCGGCATCGGCACGCTTCTGTTCTTCGTCATCACCGGCGGGCGGGTGCCAAGCTATCTCGGCAGCTCCTTCGCCTTCATCGCCGTCATCATGGCGGCGACCGGTTTTGCCGGCGGCGGGCCGAACCCGAACGTGGCCACGGCGCTTGGCGGCATCATCGCCGCCGGCGCGCTCTATGCGCTGATCGGGCTCCTGGTCATGGCCATCGGCGCCGCTTGGGTCGAGAAGCTGATGCCGCCCGCCGTCACCGGCGCCATCGGCATGGCGATCGGGCTGAACCTGGCGCCGGTCGCGGTCAAGCAGCTGGCCGGCAGCTTCGCGCATCTGGGCATCGCGCTGGCGACGGTGCTGTGCATGGCGCTGGTCTCGGTCTATGGCGGACGGGCGCTTCGCCGGGTCGCGGTGCTGGTGGCGCTGGTCTTCGGCTATCTCATGGTGCTCATCTGCGGCAACGGGCTGGGGCTGGTGCCGGGCATCGACTTCGCCGCCGTGGCCGCCGCGTCCTGGTTCGGCGTGCCGCATTTCACCGCGCCGCGCTTCGACTGGGGCGCCGTCGGGCTGATCGCCCCGGTCGCCGTGGTGCTGGTGGCCGAGAACCTTGGCCATATCAAGGCCTTGGGCTCGATTACCGGGCAGAACATGGACCGCTATATCGGCCGGGGCTTCCTGGGCGACGGGCTGGCCACCATGCTGGCGGGCATGGGCGGCGGCACCGGCGTCACCACCTATGCCGAGAATATCGGCGTCATGGCGATGACACGGGTCTATTCGACGCTGATCTTTCCGCTGGCGGCGGTGATCGCCATCCTGCTGGGCCTGTCGCCCAAGTTCGGCGCCATCCTGCAGACCATCCCGGCGCCGGTCCTGGCGGGGCTTGCCGTGTCGGTCTTTGGCCTGATCGCCTCGGCCATGGCGCGGATCTGGGTCGACAACCGGGTGGATTTCTCGGACCCGAGGAACCTCTTCACCGTCGGCGTGGCGCTGATCTTCGGCGGCGGCGACTTCACCGTGAATTTCGGCGGTTTCGCGCTTGGCGGCATCGGCACCTCGACCGCCGCGGCGCTGCTGCTCTATCAGCTGCTGGGCTTGCGGCGCCATCCGGCCGAGTGACCGGCCCTTCACTGTTTCGGAAATACTCCGGGGGCCGCTTTCCGGGCCCCGTCGAGGGGCCCGGAAAGCGCGAGGGGGGCAGCGCCCCCCTCGGGGCCCAACGGCGCGGCGGCGTCCCGGCGATCGCGCGCGTCCCGGCTCAGCCCCGCGCGTCCTCGCGCATCATCCGCGCGGCCTTTTCGGCGATCATCATCACCGGCGCATTGGTGTTGCCGCTGGTGATGGTCGGCATGATCGAGGCATCCGCCACCCGCAGCCGCCCCAATGCCCGGAAGCGCAGCCGCGCATCGACCGGCGCCGCATCGTCGGCGCCCATGCGGCAGGTGCCGACCGGGTGGAAGATCGTGGTGCCGATGGCGCCGGCGGCCTTGACCAGGTCCTCCTCGGTCTGGAAGGCGCTGCCGGGCAGGTATTCCTCGGGGTTGAAGCGATTGAAGGCCGGTTGCGCGGCGATCTTGCGGGTCAGCCGGATCGCGCGGGCCGCGACCTCGCGGTCGGCGGGCGTCGACAGGTAATTCGGCCGGATCGCCGGATGGGCGCGGAAATCCGGGCCGGTGACATGGACCGAGCCGCGGCTTTCCGGCCGCAGGTTGCAGACGCTGGCGGTCATGGCCGGGAAGGGGTGCACCGGGTCGCCGAACTTGTCCAGGCTGACCGGCTGGACGTGGTATTCCAGATCCGCCGTCGCCTTGTCCGGCCCCGAGCGGGTGAAGATGCCCAGCTGGCTGGGCGCCATCGACATCGGCCCCGAGCGTTTCAGCGCGTATTCCAGCCCGATCGCCGCCTTGCCCATCAGGCGCGAGGCCTTTTCGTTCAGCGTCGGCACGCCCGAGACCTTGTAGACCATGCGCAGTTGCAGGTGGTCCTGCAGGTTCTCGCCCAGGGCGTCGACCTCGGCCAGGGGCGTGATGCCGGCGGCTTGCAGCACGTCGCCGCGCCCGACCCCGGAATGTTCGAGGATCTGCACCGAGCCGATGGCACCGGCCGCCAGCACGGTTTCGCGCGTGGCCCGCGCCTCGATGCGCTGGCCCTGGTGGTGGTAGAGCACGCCCTGGACCTCGCCCGCCTCGATCACCAGCCGCTCGACCTCGGCGCCGGTCAGGATGCGCAGGTTCGGGCGATGGGCGACCGGGCGCAGGAAGGCCTTGGCGGCGCTCCAGCGCCAGCCGCGGCGCTGGGTGACGTCGAAATAGCCGCCGCCCTCGTTGTCGCCGCGGTTGAAATCGGGCGTGCGCGGGATGCCGGCCTGCTCCGCCGCAGCCATGAAGGCATCCAGCACGGCCCAGCGGACGCGGGCGGTTTCCACCCGCAGCTCGCCGCCGGCGCCATGCATGTCGTCGGCGCCGCGATAGAAATCCTCTTGCGCGCGGAACAGCGGCAGCACGTCGTCCCAGCCCCAGCCGGTGCAGCCCAGCTGCCGCCAATGGTCGTAATCCGCCGCCTGGCCGCGCATGTAGATCATGCCGTTGATCGAGGAACAGCCGCCCAGCACCCGGCCGCGCGGATACATCAGCGCGCGGCCGTTCAGCCCGGGTTCCTCGGCGGTGCGAAAGCCCCAGTCGGTGCGCGGGTTGCCGATGCAATAGAGATAGCCGACCGGGATATGGATCCAGTGGTAGTTGTCGCGGCCCCCGGCCTCGAGCAGCAGCACCCGGGCGCCGGGGTCGGCGCTGAGGCGATTGGCCAGCACGCATCCGGCGCTGCCCGCGCCGATGACGATATAGTCGTAGCTTTCCATGTCAGGCTCCTTGTGCGGCCCCCTCGGGGCCGCTGGATCAGGACTGCGCGCGGAACCCCAGTTTCCGGCCGATTTTCGTTGCGAAGAACTCGCCCACCAGGCCGCGGCGGAACAGCAGCACGCAGATCATGAAGACGACGCCGGTGATGATGGTGACCGGGAAGTCGGAGGTGGCGAGGTAGTTCTGCAGGCTGACCACCAGGCCGGCGCCGACGATGGGGCCGAAGAGCGTGCCGATGCCGCCCAGAAGCGTCATCAGGATGACCTCGCCCGACATCTGCCAGGCCACGTCGGTCAGGGTGGCGAACTGGAAGACCAGCGCCTTGACGCCGCCGGCAAGCCCGGCCAGCGCCGCCGACATCACGAAGGCGCCCAGCTTGTAGCGCGCCACCGAATAGCCCAGCGAGATCGCGCGCTGCTCGTTTTCCCGGATCGACTTCAGGATCATGCCGAAGGGAGAGTTCACGAAGCGCCAGATCACCAGCAGCCCGATCACGAAGACCGCCAGCACGAAGTAATACATGTTCATGGTCTGGCTCAGGTCGATCACCCCGAACAGATGCCCGCGCGGCACGGACTGGATGCCGTCCTCGCCATGGGTGAAGCGGGCCTGCAGGCAGAAGAAGAAGAACATCTGCGCCAGCGCCAGCGTGATCATGGCGAAATAGATGCCCTGGCGGCGGATGGCGATGGCGCCCATCACCAGGCCCAGAAGCGCGGCGCCGGCGACGCCCAGAGCCACGCCGGCCTCGGGCGGCCAGCCCCATTCCTTCACCGCATGGGCGGTGAAATAGGCCGCCCCGCCGAAAAAGGCGGCATGGCCGAAGCTCAGCAGCCCAGTATAGCCCAAGAGCAGGTTGAAGGCCGAGGCAAACAGCGCAAAGCACAGGAGCTTCATCAGGAAGATCGGATAAAGCACATGCGGCACGATCAGCAGCGCGACCAGCGCAAGGGCGACCAGCGCCAGCTGGATGCGGCCGGCCTGCGGATGGGCGGCGACGGTCTCGGTCGGGACGGGATTGCCGGCCATGTCAGGCCTCCTTTCCGAAAAGGCCCGCGGGCCGCAGGATCAGGACGATCGCCATGATGACGAAGATCACGATGTTCGAGGCCTCGGGATAGAAGACTTTGGTCAGCCCCTCGACCACGCCCAGCAGATAGCCGGTGACGATGGCGCCGAGGATCGAGCCCATGCCGCCGACCACCACCACGGCGAAGACGATGATGATCAGGTTCGTGCCCATCAGGGGCGAGACCTGATAGACCGGCGCCGCCAGCACGCCCGCGAAACCGGCAAGGCCGGCGCCAAGCGCATAGGTCAGCGTCAAGAGCAGGGGCACGTTGACGCCGAAGGCCTGCACCAGCGTCGGGTTCTCGGTCGCGGCGCGCAGATAGGCACCGAGCTTGGTCTTCTCGATCAGGAGCCAGACCGCGATGCAGACCGCGAGCGAGGCGATGACCACCCAGCCGCGATAGATCGGCAGGAACATGAAGCCCAGGTTCACCGCCCCGGTCAGCTGCGACGGCGCGGCATAGGGCTTGCCCGAGGCGCCGAAGAAATAGCGGAAGGTGCCCTCGATCGCCAGCGCCAGGCCGAAGGTGAACAAGAGGCCATAGAGGTGGTCGAGCTTGTAGAGCCGCGACAGCATGGTCTTTTCCACCAGCGCCGCGAGCAGCCCGACGATCAGCGGCGCCAGGATCAGCGCCAGCCAGTAGTTGATGCCGCCCCAGTTCAGAAGCAGCAGCGCCGCGAAGGCGCCCAGCATGTATTGCGCGCCATGCGCGAAGTTGATGACGCGCAGCAGGCCGAAGATGATGGCGAGGCCCAGGGACAAGAGCGCGTAGAACGAGCCGTTGATGAGCCCGACCAGCAATTGCCCCATCAGGGCCTGGAGCGGCACGCCGAAGATCATGGTCATGTCACACCCCCAGTTCGCGATGCAGCAGGTCCATCTGCTGCGGCAGATCGGCCACGGGGAATTCCGCCGTCATGCGGCCGTGGTCCATCAGATAGAAGCGGTCGGCGACCTTGGCGGCGAAGCGGAAGTTCTGCTCGACCAGCACCACGGTCATGCCGCGGGCCTTGAGCTTGACCAGCACCTCGCCGATGGCCTGGATGATGACCGGGGCCAGACCCTCGGTCGGCTCGTCCAGCAGAAGGCAGCGCGCCCCGGTGCGCAGGATGCGGGCCAGCGCCAGCATCTGCTGCTCGCCGCCCGAGAGCTTGGTGCCGGGGCTCGAGCGGCGTTCCTTCAGGTTCGGGAACAGCGCATAGATCTCCTCGACCGACATGCCGCCCTCGGCGACCTTGGGCGGCAGCATCAGGTTCTCCTCGACCGAGAGGCTGGCGAAGATGCCCCGCTCCTCGGGGATGAAGCCCAGCCCGGCGCGGGCGGTCCTGTGCAGGGGCACGCCCATCATGTCCTGGCCGGCGAATTCGATCCGGCCGGTGCGCTTGCGCAGGATGCCCATGATCGTGCGCAGGGTGGTGGTCTTGCCCATGCCGTTGCGGCCCAGGATGCAGATCATCTCGCCCTGGTTCACATGCATGGTGACGCCATGCAGGACGTGGCTTTCGCCATACCAGGCCTGCAGGTTCTCGACGGACAGAAGCGCGCTCATGCCTCGGACCCCATATAGGCGGTGCGCACGCGCGGATCGGCCGAGACGGTGGCATAGTCGCCCCGCGCGATGATCTCGCCGCGTTGCAGCACGGTGACGTGGTCGCAGATGTCGGCGACGACATTGAGGTTGTGTTCCACCATCAGCACGGCGCGCGAGCGGGCGACGTCGCGGATGATCTCGGCCACCATGCGCACGTCCTCCTGGCCCATGCCGGCCATCGGCTCGTCCAGAAGCAGCACCTCGGGGTCCAGGGCCAGCGTGGTGGCGATCTCCAGGACGCGCTTCCTGCCATAGGACAGGTCGGCGGCGCGGTGGTCGCGATAGGGCGCCAGGCCCAGCTGCTCGATCAGCGCATCGGCGCGGGCGTCCAGCCGGTCGAGCGACGAGAGCGGCAGCCAGAACTGCGTGGCGAGGCCGGCCGGGCGCTGCAGCGCCACCTTGACGTTCTCGCGCACGGTCAGGTGCGGGAAGACGGCCGAGATCTGGAAGCTGCGCACCAGCCCCAGCCGCGCCACCTTGTCGGGCGGCGTGCGCGTGATGTCCTGGCCCAGCAGCGTGATCCGGCCCCGCGTCGGTTGCAGGAACTTGGTTAGCAGGTTGAAGACCGTGGTCTTGCCGGCGCCGTTCGGCCCGATCAGGGCGTGGATGCGCGCATGCTCCACGTCCAGATCCACGTTGTTCACCGCCGTGAAACCCGCGAAATCCCGGCCCAGGCCGCGGGCGGAAAGGACCACCCGCGGCTCGGCCTGCGTTGCAGCAGACGCCATCACTGGACCAGCGGGCAGCCGCTCTTGGCCGGATCGAGGAAGGCCTGGTCGCCGGGGATGGTGGCCAGGACGGTGTAATAGTCCCAGTCCTCCTTGATGTCGGCCGGGGCCTTGACCTCCATCAGATAGGCGTCCTTGATCAGCCGGCCGTTGGCGCCGACCTTGCCGCCCTGGGCAAAGATGTCGTCGACCGGCATCTCGTGCAGCTTCTTGGCGACGGCCTCGGTCTCGTCGGTGCCGGCCTCCTGGATCGCCTTCAGGTATTGCGTCACCGCCGAATAGGTGCCGGCATGGACCATGTTCGGCATGACGCCGGTGCGTTCCTTGAAGCGCTTGCCGAACTCGGCCGATTGCGCGTCGCGGTTCCAGTAGAAGCTTTCGGTCAGGGTCAGGCCCTGCGCCGCCTCGGCGCCGAGGCCGTGCACCTCGGCGATCGAGAACAGCAGCGCCGCCAGCTTCTGCCCGCCCTGGGTGATGCCGAATTCGGCCGCCTGCTTGATGGCGTTCTGCGTGTCGAGACCGGCGTTCGCCAGGCCGATCACCTTGGCGCCCGAGGACTGCGCCTGCAGCAGGAAGGACGAGAAATCGGTCGTCGCCAGCGGGTGGCGCACGGCGCCGACCACGTTGCCGCCATGTTCCTTGACCACGTTCGAGGTCTGCTCTTCCAGCGAATAGCCGAAGGCATAGTCAGCGGTCAGGAAGAACCAGCTGTCGCCGCCCTCCTTGACCAGCGCGCCGCCGGTGCCGACGGCCAGCATATGCGTGTCATAGGCCCAGTGGAAGCCGTAGGGCGTGCAGGCCTTGCCGGTCAGTTCGGTCGTGGCGGCGCCGGTGTTGATGGTGATCTTCTTCTTTTCCTGCGACAGCGCCTGCACGGCCAGGCCGACCGAGGAGGTGGTCAGCTCCATGATGCTGTCCACCTGTTCGGTGTCATACCATTGCCGGGCGATGTTCGAGGCGATGTCGGGCTTGTTCTGGTGGTCGGCGCTGACGATCTCGACCGGCGCGTCCAGAACCTTGCCGCCGAAATCCTCGACCGCCATCTTCGCCGCCTCGACCGAGTTCTTGCCGCCGAAATCGGCATAGACCCCGGACTGGTCGTTCAGGATGCCGATCTTGACCTTGCCGTCGGAAACCTCGGCCAGCGCGGGTGTCGCGGCCAGGCCGGCGGCGGCGGTCGTCAGCAGAATCTTGCGCATTTTTTTCCTCCCTGGGTGGTCCTTGGCAACGGCGGGACCTGCCTGCCGTTGCGGCCTTTTTCGGGGGCGGCGCCCTGCTGTGCCCTCCCCGGCCGTGGTTGAACGATGCCGGGAAATCCGCTTTGACACAAGCGTTCAGACAGGTTTTATTTCTTACATATCCTGTGCATTCTTGAACAGATGACGACGCTCAGCTGGGACGACCTGCAATTCTTTCTCGCCGTGGTGCGCGAGCGGCAGCTGTCGCGCGCGGCGCGGGTGCTGGGCACCTCGCATGTCACGGTCTCGCGCCGCATCGATCGGCTGGAACAGGCGCTGGACACGAGGCTGTTCGAGCGCAACCCGCGCGGCTATGAGCCGACGCCGGCCAGCCTGCGCCTGATCGAGACCGCCGAGCGGATGGAGGAGGCGGCGCTGCAGCTGCCCTTGGACCGCGGCGCCGGCCCGGGCCAGCTGCGGCCCTTGCGGCTGGCCATGCCCGAGGGCTTTGCCAGCCTGTTCTCGACCCATCTGCTGCCGGCGTTCATCGCCCGCTTTCCCCAAGTCATGCCCGAGATGATCACCATGCCGCAGGTGCTGTCGCTGTCGCGGCGCGAGGCCGACATCTGGATCACCCTCGATCCGGTGACCAGCGGGCCCTATCGCTCGCAGCGGCTGGCGGATTACACGCTGCATCTTTACGCGACGGCGGATTACCTGCGCAGCCGCCCGGCCGTGACGGTGCCCGCCGACCTGGGCCGGCACCGCGTCATCGGCTATATCGAGGAGATGATCTTCGCCCCCGGCCTCGACTATCTGCGCGAGGTGCATCCCTCGCTGCGCGCGACGATCCGGGGGTCGAGCATCTTCAACCAGCTCGCGGCGGTGCGCGCCGGGCTGGGCGTGGGCGTGCTGCCCTATTACATGGCGGCGAAATACCCCGAGCTGCATATCGTGCTGCCGGAGGCGGTGCGGCTGACCCGCACCTATTGGCTGACCTGCCACCGCGACATGCGGATGATGCGCTGGGTCGAGGCGGTGATCGATTTCCTGGCCGGCGCGCTGCATGATCGCGGTCGAGAGCTGGAACGTCCCTTGGGTATTTGAGGAGCAAAGAAGCTCCTGCGGGTCATCCCTGGGCGAGGCGCCGGCGGTCGTCGAGCGTCGAGAACACCAGCGCCGCCAGCATGCCGAGGCTGACGCCCAGGAGCGTGTCCAGCACCCGCTCGGGCGCCATGGCGGCGGCGTCGGCCTGCGGCGCGGCCAGGTGGCTCATCAGCAGCGCCATGGGCGTGACCAGCGCCTGACCCAGCGCGTAATTGGTGCCGATCACCGTCTCGGTCAGGAATTGCAGCGCCACCAGCGCCGCAATCATTTCCCAGGGGCCGGGGGCCTGGTTCAGGATCGCCCAGGCGAGGGCCGCGCCGATGGCGGTGCCGGTCATGCGCTGCACGGCGCGCTGCATGTTGATGTGCAGGTGCGCACCCTGCATCACCGCCAATGCCCCCATCGCCGCCCAGGCCGGATGCGCGGCCCCCAGCGCGTGGCAGGCGAAGGCGGCGCCGCCGCAGCCGATGATGATGCGCAGCGCCGCGACCAGGCGTTCGGGCAGGGGGCGGCGCGGCTCGGCCGGGAAGGGGCGGTCCTCGGGCTCGGGCGGGCGCAGGTGCTCGGTCAGGACGCAGATCGCCCAGGCCAGCAGCGCGGCGGCGCCGGTGGCGGCGGCGCGGCCGGCGATCTCGGCCAGCCCGGCCTGATGCCCCATGGCGGCGCTGGCGGCAAAGACGAAGATCAGCGCCCCCGGCGCGCCGAAGCCGGCGCTGACCGTGACGAAGAAGAAGACGCCGCAGGACAGCGCCAGCAAGGCGAGCTGCACCGCGGCCGGGGCGCCGGCCCAGACCGTCAGCGACATGGCCGTCACGGCGGCGACCTGGCACAGACCGCAGGCCAGCACCACCGGCCCGCGCCGCGGCGCGAAGCGGCCAAAGAGCGCGACCAGTGCCCCCAGCGCGGCAAATCCGGTCAGCTCGGGCCAGGGCGAGAGCAGCGCCAGCGGCAGGGCGATGGCGACCGCCAGCCCGGCCTGGGCGCCGGCCAGCAGCGAATTGCGCAGGAAGGGCTGGCGGTTCAGCGCCATGCTGCCCAGCAGGTTTCGCCGGCCCAGCACATGGCGCGCGGCGTCGATGCGCCGGGTCATGGCCTGCCCTCGCCGTCCTGCATCTGCCGCTCGATCCGGTCGAAGCCGTCGAGCATCGCGGCCAGTTCGGCGTCGCCGAGCCCGGCCAGCAGCGGCGCTTCCGCCGCGGAAAGTTCGCGCAGGATCTCGGCCACGCACGCCTGGCCGGTCTCGGTCAGGTGGATCAGCCGGGCGCGGCCGTCGCTCGCGTCGGCGCGGCGCTCGACCAGGTTCTGCCGGCACAGGATGTCCAGCACGCGCACCAGGCTGGAGCCGTCGACGCCGACGCGCTGCGCCAGCGCCTTCTGGGTGATGCCGCCGCCGGTCTCGTGCAGATGCACCAGCGGCACCCAGGTCGCATCGGTCAGGCCGGCGGCGGCCAGGCGGCTGTCGATGGCGCGGCGCCAGCGCCGCGCGAGCAGGGAAAAGCGCATGCCGAAGCGGGCGCGGGGATCGGGAATCGGGGTCATGCGATAGATATAGCGCAGTTGGTTTGATTTGCAATGCAAATTAATTAGGCGGTGCCTTGCGCTGGCCATGATCTCTTGCAAATCCCACCGCGAACACGCCCTCTCTGGCCGAGCGGCAGGCCGAGCTGATCGAGCTGGCGATGCTGAAGCCGGTGACCGAGCGCATGCATGTCGAGGCGTTCCACGCCGGGCTGCCTTGGGTCGCGGACAATCTGACGGCGGCGGTGGCGCTGTCCACCTGCTGATGGCGCTGTCGAAATATCTGGGCCTGCACCTGGAGCCTGCCGCTCGACAGCGCGCATCATCCTCAAGGCGCTGGATCACCTGGCGCGCAACGGCAACCTGCGCGCGCTTTGCATGCAGCCGGGCGTGATCAACCCGCGCGCCGCCATGACCGCGGCCGGCGTGGCGCCACCCTTGTGCCTGACCCGCGCCGCGGCCGACGCCATCGCCGGCGCCACCGCCAAGGCGGTGCGCGAGGTGCTGGGCTGAAGCAGCGGCCCGGGTTGGCTCCGGCCCCGCTCTCTCAGGCGGTCTCGGCGGCGCGGCGCAGCGCCGGCAGGCCGACGCCGGTGGCGTCAAACCCGCCGTCCACCGCCAGCACCTGCCCCGAAACGAAACTGGCCTTGTCCGAGCACAGGAAGACGATGGCCTCGGCGATCTCGCGCGCCTCGCCATAGCGGTTCAGCGGGATGGCGTCGTAATAGGCGCTGATGATCTCGGGCGCATGCACCGCCATGGCCAGCTTGGTCTTGACCGGGCCGGGGGCGACGCAGTTCACCCGGATGCCCTTTTCGCCCAACTCGGCGGCGAATTGCTTGGTCAGGTGGATCACCGCCGCCTTCGAGGTGCCATAGGCCACCCGCAGCGTCGAGGCGCGCAGCCCGGAAATCGAGGCGATGTTGACGATGGCGCCGCGGGTCTTGGCCAGTTCCTCGGTCGCGGCCTGGGTGCACAGGAACACGCCGTCGAGGTTCGTCGCCATCACCTCGCGCCATTGCTCGAAGCTGGTCTGCCCGACCTGCGAGAACAGCGCCACGCCGGCGTTGTTCACCAGCGCATCGACGCGGCCGAAGCGCGCCACGACCTGCCGGATCACCCCGTCCACCGCCTGAGGGTCGGAAATATCCGCCTCGACCGTCATCACGTTGTCGATGTGGTCGCAGGCGCGGTGCAGTTCCTCGGTGTCGCGGTCCACCACGGCGACCTGCCAGCCCTGCTCCAGGAAAATCTCGGTGGCGGCAAGCCCGATGCCGCGGCAACCCCCGGTGACGATGGCGGTTTTCATGTCTTGTCCTCTGTCGGCTCGATGATCAGCTCCAGCGTGACGCCGACCGGGTTTCCGCCCCGGGTCAGGCTGCCGCGCGCGATATTTCCGTGGATGTCCACGACCTCGATGGGGATATGCGCCCGGCCGGCGGCCAGATGCGCGCCCGCCAGCCGCAATTCGGTGGCGTGGCAATCCATGCGATGCCCCTCGGCAAAGCGGATGTGGTCGATGCTGCCGACGCCATGCAGCCGGGCGTTTTCGATGCCATGGCGGGCGGCCAGCGCCTCGACGGCCGTCACCACATCCTCGCCGGGCAGGATGCGGGCCAGGAGGCCTCGGCCGTCCTCGTCACCCGCGGGGGTGAAGAGCGTGAAGGCGGTCTCGGGGTCGGGCAGGGCCTCGAACCAGGTCTCGGCCGCGCCCAGGCCCGCGACCTCGGCATCCGCGGCGATCACCGAATCGAAGGGCAGCAGATGCCCCATCGCGCCGCCCCAGATGCCATGGCAATGCAGGAAGGGCGCGCCGTCCTTCCAGCCCACGGTCGCGGTGGCGCTGTCGATCCGCACCGGGCCCTCGGGCGCGTGCGTCGCGGAATACCAGGCCGCATGCAGCCCGCCGGTCGCCGGCGCCGGCAGGACATAGCGCATCGGTGCGCAGGTCACGCCCGCCAGGTCCAGCACGCCGCCCTTGCAGCCATGGGCCGCGAAAAGGTCGCCCACCGCCTGCATGACGGTCGCGCCCTTCGGCAGCACGCCCCGCAGCGGGCGCAGCCGCGCGCGCCGCGCCGTCGCGCGTTCGGCGGCGCGCGGGCCGGGATGGACCATCCTCATGCCGGCTCCACCAGGCCGCGCGCGGCGATCTCGTCGCGGATCAGCGTCTTGGTGATCTTGCCATAGGCCGATTTCGGCAGGCTGTCCCAGAACAGCACGCGCTTCGGCAGCTTGTAGCGCGAGATCTTCGGTTCCAGGAAAGCCGCAATCTCGGCCTCGGTCACCGGCGCGGTGGCGACGCAGACCGCCCAGCCGACCTCGCCCCACAGCGGGTCGGGCATGCCGACCACCGCGACCTCGGCGATGGCGGGATGGGTCAGCAGCTTTTCCTCGATCTCGCGCGGGTAGACGTTCGAGCCGCCCGAGATGAACATGTCGCTTTCGCGCCCGGTGATATAAAGGAAGCCGGCCTCGTCCACATGGCCCAGGTCGCCGGTGCGGAACCAGCCGTCGCGAAAGGCTTTCCGGTTCGCCTCGGGGTTCTGGTAGTAGCCGGCAAAGACGGCGGGGCCGATGACGCAGATCTCGCCGGTCTGGCCCGGGGGCAGTTCGCGGCCGTGATCGTCCTGGATCTGGATCTCGATGCCGGTGCGGGGATGGCCGCAGGTGCCGATGCGGGTGGCCGGGCCGTCCTCGGCCTCGTGCAGATGCGCGGGCAGCACGGTGATATTGCCGGTGACCTCACCCAGGCCGAAATATTGCACCAGAACCTTGCCCAGCGTTTTCAAGGCCTTCTGCTGATCGACGCGATACATCGGCGCGCCGGCATAGATGACATAGCGCAGGGACGTGGTATCTGCCGCGGCGGTCGCGGGATGCTCGACCAGCAGCTTCAGGATCGTCGGCACCGTGAACATGGTCGAGACGCGCCATTCGCGCACCAGATCCCAGACCTGGGCCACGTCGAACCGCTCGCTGGGCAGCAGCACGGTTTTCACGCCGCGCGCCACCTGCACCAGCTGATGCACCCCTGCGCCATGCGACAAGGGCGCCACGACCAGCGAGGCGTCCTGACCCGTCAGCCCCGGCATCAGGTCGGCCAGGTGGTTCGTGATCACAAAGGCCATCTGGCCATGGGTCAGGACACTGGCCTTGGGCCGGCCGGTGGTGCCCGAGGTGAAGAAGAACCAGCAGGGATCGTCGCGATCCACCACGGCGACCTGCGGTCGGCGGCCCATCGCGTCGGCTGTGATCACATCCACCGAAGACCCGAAATCCGCCGCGCCAAACACCAGCGTCTCCACGCCGCAGGCCGCCGCGTGCTCGGGGAAGGCGGCGTTGCAGAACATCAGCGTCGCGCCCGCGGCCTGGGTCAGCCAGGCGACCTCCTCGGGCGTCTGGCGAAAGTTCGCCGGCACCCAGACGCCGCCGGCGCGCCAGACCGCGAACATGGCCTGCATCATCTGCATGCAGTTCTGCGACTGGCACATGACCCGGTCGCCCTTTTGCAAGCCGAAGCGGCTTTGCAAGGCATGGGCCAGCGCGTCGGTGCGCGCCTCGAACTCGGCCCAGCTCCAGCGCGCCTCGCCCATGACCAGCGCCACGCCGTCCGGGTCGCGTCGCGCCGCCTGCGTCAGCAGCGTGGCGAGGTTCATCACCCGGGTCGAGACCGGGGCCAGACCGCCTGCCGGACCCGTCATTTCTGCCTCTCGAGGATCGAGCAATACGAGGCGACCGCCGCGCCGCCCATGTTGAAGACACCGGCCAGCCGCGCATCGGCCACCTGCATGGCGCCGGCATCGCCCGCCAGCTGCATCGCCGCCATGACATGCTGCGAGACGCCGGTGGCGCCGATCGGATGGCCGCGCGACTTCAGCCCGCCCGAGGGGTTGACCGGCAGCGCGCCGTCGAAACGGGTCGTGCCCTCGCGGATCACCCGCCAGCCCTGGCCGGGCTCGGCCAGGCCCATCGCCTCGTATTCGATCATCTCGGCGGTGGTGAAGCAGTCATGCGTCTCGACCAGCGACAGGTCGGTGACGGCAAGGCCGGCCTGGTCCAGCGCCGCGCGCCACGCCCGGCGCGGCCCGTCGAAGGCGATGGGGTCGCGCCGCGACAGCGCCAGATAGTCGCCGGCCTGCGCCCGCGCGCGGAAGCGGATGCCACGCGCCAGCCCCTCGGCCACCTCGGGCGCGGCCAGCACCAAGGCCGCCGCCCCGTCCGAGACCAGCGAGCAGTCGGTGCGCCGCAAGGGCCCCGCGACCAGCGGGTTCTTCTCGGACGGCGTGTTGCAGAAACCCACGTCGAAGGCTTTCTGCATATGCGCATAGGGGTTGCGCATGCCGTTTTCGTGGTTCTTGGCGGCGATCATCGCCAGTTCCTCGGAACGGTCGCCGTGGCGCTGGAAATAATGCTCGGTGATGCGGCCGAAGACGCCGGCGAAGCCGCCGGGAATCTCGCCCTCTTCCGGGACGAAGCTGGCCGACAGCAGGATGTCGCCGATGCGGTCATTGGGCGTCGCGGTCATCTTCTCGGCGCCGATCACCAACGCGACCTTGCCGCGTCCCGAGGCGATGAAATCCGCCGCCGCATAGATCGCGGCCGAGCCGGTGGCGCAGGCGTTTTCGGTGCGCAGGAAGGGCACGCCCGCCAGTTCCGGCGTGCCCATGGCGACCAGCGCGCCCTGGAAATCCTGATGCGAGAAGCCGTTGTTGAAGACGCCGGTAAAGATGCCGTCCACGGCCTCGGGCGCGATGCCGGCATGGTCCAGCGCCGGGCGGGCGACCTCGGCCATCAGGGCCAGGGTGTCGGGCGCCTCGGACTTGCCGAATTTCGTATGCGCCCAGCCGACGATCAGCGGATCGGTCATGAGAGGTTCCTTTGCGGTTCAAGGGCGGCCAGCCGCTGCCCGATCAGATGCGCCTCGCGCTGCAAGGCGGCGACAAGTTCGGCTTGCCGGAGGAAGCCCATGCGGTTCTCGATGGCGGCGACGGACAGCGCCCCGGCGGGGCGGCCGTCCGGCCACAGGATCGCGACGCCCAGGCCCCAGGATCCGGAGACGATCCGGCCCGGGTTCAGCGCATGGCCCGCCGCGCGCGCGGCCGCCAGATCCTCGGCCAGGACCGGGGCCAGATCGCCGACCAGCGGCCGGACCTGCGCCAGCAGGGCCTCGGCCTCGGCCGGGGGCAGGGCGGCCAGGATCGCCATGGCGCCGGCGCCGACCCCCGCCGGCTTGCGGTCGCCCTTCATCAGCGCATGGGTGCGGACCGGGAAATCGCCCTCGATCCGCTCCAGGCACAGGGTATGGTCGCCCTGCGGCACGGTCAGCAGCACCGTGTCGCCGGTGTCGCGCGCCAGCCGCAGCATCGAGTCGCGCGCGTGGTGCAGGATGCCGTGGCGCTCCTCGGCAAAGCGCGCCAGCAGATAGGCCTCGGGGCCCAGGTGATAGCGGCGCGTGGCCCGGTCCTGCTCGACCATCCGCGCCGAGGCCAGCGCCAAGAGCAGCCGCCGCGCGGTCGGCGGCGGCAGATGCGTGGCCTGGGCCAGCTCGGCCAGCCCCAGCCCCTGCGCGGCGCCGCGCCCGACCAGCGACAACAGCGACAGCGCGCGCGCCACCGCCTGCGTGCCGCCGGTATCGGGCGCATCCCGCATCAGGCCAGCTGCCGCCCGACGGCGGCTTCCAGGATCGCCCAGGCCTCGTCGCCATAGGTCTTCTTCCACTCGGCATAGAAGCCGGCCTCGCGCAGCTTCTCCTCGAAGGGTTTCGGGTCCACGTCGTTGAAGGTGAAGCCGTTGCTTTCCAGGTCGCCGCGCAGGCTGGCGTTCAGCTCCATCACGTCGGCGCGCTGTTTCATGGCGCCTTCGTTGAAATGCTTGGCGACCACGGCCTGATGCGCCTCGCCCAGGGCGGCCCAGGCGCGGCGGTTGCCCAGAAGCCAGAAGCCGTCCCACATGTGGTTGGTCATCGAGAGATACTTCTGCACCTCCCACAGCTTGGCGACCTTCATGATCGCCAGCGGGTTTTCCTGGCCGTCGACGATGCCGGTCTGCAGCGCGGTATAGACCTCGGCGAAGTTGATCGAGGCCGGCGCCGCACCGAAGGCCGAATAGAGCGAGGTCCAGAGCGGGCTGACCGGCACGCGGATCTTGAAGCCTTCCAGATCGGCCGGCGCCACGATGGGCTTGGTCGAGCTGGTGGTCTGGCGGAAGCCGTTGTCCCAGATCTTTTCCATCACCACCAGGCCCGCACCCTCGATCTGGCCGCGCTCATAGGCACCCAGCTCGCCGTCCATCGCCTTCCAGACGGTGTCGTAATCCGGGAAGGCGAAGCCCACGCCGTTGATCGAGGCGTTCGGCACCAGCGTCGACAGGATGATCGGCGACAGCTGGAAGAACTCGACCCCGCCCGAGCGCAGCTGGCCCAGCACGTCGGTATCGGCGCCCAGCTGGTTCGACGGGAAGATCTGGATGTCCACCGCGCCCGAGGTTTCTTCCAGGATCGCCTTCACCGCCTCGCCCAGCCGGACGTTGCTGGGATGCTCCAGCGGCTGGTTGTTCGCGATCTTGTAGCTGAACTCGGCGGCCATGGCCCGGCCGGGCCGGATGAAGGGCGCGGCCAGCGCGCCCGCGGCGGCGCCCAGCAGGATGGTGCGGCGGTTGGTGATCATCGGGTTTCCTCCTCCCAGTTGTCTTGTCAAAGCAGTGCGGTCGAGAACCACGGCACGGCGGCGATGGCCAGAAGCCCCACCAGCAGCGCGGCGAGATAGGGCCAGATCTTGCGCATGACCTGGTCGGCCGGGACATTGGCGATCTTGCAGGCGATGTAGAAGCCGATGCCGATGGGCGGCGCCATCAGCCCGATGTTCATCGCCGTGACGATGACCATGGCGTAATGGATGTCGTGGATGCCCAGCCCGCGCGAGATCGGGAACATGATCGGCGCCAGCAGCACGATGGCCGGCAGCCCTTCCAGGAAGCAGCCCAGCACCAGGAAGATCACGATGCTGGCCAGCATGAACACGACCCAGCCGCCGGGCAGGCCGGTGACGATGGTCATCAGGTCGCGGGCAAAGCCCGATTGCGTCAGCGCCCAAGCCATGGCGCTGGCCGCGCCCAGGATCAGCAGGATCGCGCCCGACATGGCGGCGGTCTCGACCAGCATGGTGCCCATCTTGCGCAGCGGGATGCCGCCATAGAGCACGATGCCGATGATGAAGGCATAGACCACGGCGATGGTCGAGACCTCGGTCGCGGTGGCGACGCCGCCGGCGACCAGGCTGCGGATCATGAAGGGCAAGACCAGCGCCGGCACCGCGACGATCGCGGTCTTGCCGATCACGCCCAGGCCGGCGCGGCGGACTCCCGCCATGTCCTCGGTCCGGGCCTTCCAGCGCGCCAGGACCGCCAGCATGACGAGCAGCACCATGGCGATGGCAAAGCCGCTGGTGAAAAGCCCGGCGATGGAAACGCCCGCGACCGAGCCCAGCACGATCAGCACGATGGAGGGCGGCACGGTGTCGGCCATGGCGGCGCCGGTCGCCAGCAGCGCCGTCATCTCGGACGGCGAGTGGCCGCGCCGGCGCATTTCCGGGAACAGCGCCGGGGCGACCGTCGCCATGTCCGAGACCTTGGAGCCCGAAATCCCCGAGACCAGGAACATCGAGCCCAGCAGAACATAGCTCATCCCCGCCTTGACGTGGCCCAGAAGCGAGGCGAGGAAATTCACGATGGCCTTGCCCATGCCGGTGGCGTCGAGGATGCAGCCCAAGAGGACGAAGACCGGCACCGACAGCAGGATCAGCGCCGACATACCCTCGTCGATGCGGCCCAGCATGACGAAGACGGGCGCGTGGCTGGCGAAGGTCAGATAGGCCAGCGTTCCCAGCGCGAAGCAGAAGGCGATGGGCACGCCGATGCACAAGAGCGCCGCCACCAGCAGCCCCAGCCAGATCGGCAGGTTCCAGTTGCCGATGGACAGCAGCGACGGCTTCAGCCACCAGCACAGCGCGACCAGCGCGCCGGTCACGATCAGCGTGCCGGCAATCGCCCGCCACTCGCGCGAGCGCAGGACCGAGATCACCATCAGCACCGCCATCAGCCCGATCCCGGCCGGAATCGCCGAGGCGCGCCAGGACATCGGGATCTGCAAGGCGGGCGAGGTGACGAAACTTTCCTCATAGGCGTATTCGACCGCGACCGGCAGCAGCCGCAGCAGCAGCACGCAGACCAGCACCTGCCCGGCGATCTCGGCCACGCGAGCGACGCGCTCGGGCAGCAGCGGCAGGAAGACGGTCAGCCGCATGTGTTCATGCCGGTCGACGGCCAGCGCCGCGCCCAGCATCGCCATCCAGATGAAGCTGAGCGAGGCGACCTCGTCGCCCCAGATCAGCGGCTTGTGCAGGACATAGCGGAAAAACACGTTGGCGAGCACGGTGACGATCATCACCAGCAACAGGCCGGCGGCGGCGATCTCGATGGGCCGCATCCAGGGCTCGGCGCGTTTCGGCTCGGCCAGGGCCTCGATGCCGCCCAGGGCCAGCTCACCCTCGGGGGCGGTGTCGGTCAGTTGCATATCGTCCCTCCGTCGGCAGTCGGGATCTCCCCTTCCCGGTTCGCGTTCCACGATGTGGAGCGCAGAAAAGCCGCTTCTGCCCGTTTGTCGCGGAAGCGCACGCAGATGTGCAAGCGGAAATTCATTCCCCGCCGAAAAAATCGCCCCATGCCGCCAGTCGCAGGACATAGGAATTCCACGATATGGAATTGGCCCGACCTAGGCAGATTTACCGTCCAGGGCGCTCACGGTTTGACCCGACCGGAAATCCGGCTAACATGCCGCTGCATTCGATCCGAGCCTTCCGTGTTCACTTTGGTCAGGAGGCATTTGTGAATATTCCTTTCAAGCAGGCGGGCCGGCTGGGCCGGCTGACCACCGCGCTTGGCGCTGATGAGCTGGTGCTGCTGCGGCTGGACGGCTCGGACCATGTGAACGAGCTGTTCGAATATCGCGTCGAGGCGCTGGCCAGCCACGGCAAGGTCGATTTCGACGCGTTGATCGGCACCCATGCCACGGTCGAGATCGAATCGCGCGACGGACCCCGGGCCTTCGACGGCATGGTCACGCAAGCGCGCTGGTCCGGGGTGGGCGAGAACGGCCACCGCTACGACCTGGTGCTGCGGCCCTGGCTGTGGCTGGCGAGCCGGCGGCAGAACCAGCGCATCTTTCACAACAAGACCGTGGTCCAGATCCTGACCGAGCTTTTCGCCGAATACGCGGGCCTGGGCGATCCGGCCTATGAGTTCCAGCTGTCCGAGGATTACCCGGTGCTGGAATATACCGTGCAATACCGCGAATCCGACATGGATTTCGCCCGCCGCCAGCTGGAGCGGCACGGCATCAGCTTCCATTTCCGCCACGCGCCGGGCAGCCACAGCATGGTGATGACCGACGACGTGCTGGCGCATGACAGCATCGGCACAAGGCCCTATAAATCCTACGACGGCCACCACCAGGCCGAGGGCGAGCATTTCTGGGACTGGTCGGCCGAGCGCAACCTGACCACCGGCGCGACGCGGCTGATCGACTATAACTTCAAGACCCCGACGGCGGCGATGGAGGTCGACCAGATGGGCGACGCCGCCCATGCGCTCGGCCAGCTGGAAAGCTATGAATATCCGGGCGATTTCGCCGACCAAGGCGCCGGCCGGCTGATCGCGCAGCGCCGCACCCGGCAGCATCGCGGCGGCGACCGGCGGGTGCGGGCCATGGGCGACTGCCTGTCGCTGGGCGCCGGCAAGACCGTGACGCTGGGCGGCGACGAGGTGCCGGGCACCGGCGAGCGTTTCCTGTGCCTGTCCGCCAGCCACCATTTCGTCAGCGAGGCCTATGGCTCGGGCGCGGCGGGCAGCGACGGCTATGCCTTTTCCGGCGCCTATGTGCTGATGCCCGACACCGCGCCGATGGCGCCGCCGCGCCGCACGCCGGTGCCGGTGATGCAGGGCCCGCAGACCGCCGTGGTCGTGGGCGAGGGCGAGATCGACTGCGACGAATTCGGCCGCATCCTGGTGCGGTTTCACTGGGACCTTCAGGGCGCGATCTCGATGCGCTGCCGGGTGGCGCAGAACTGGGCCGGCAACGGGCTGGGCGGCGTCGTCATCCCGCGCATCGGCATGGAGGTGGTGGTCGACTATATCGACGGCGACCCCGACAAGCCCATCGTCACCGGCTGCGTGGTGAACGGCCAGAACGGCAATATCTACGGCCTGCCGGCCAGCAAGACGAAAAGCGGCTTCAAGACCAAGACGCACCAGGGCTCGGGCTTCAACGAGTTGAGCTTCGAGGACGCGAACGGCGCCGAGAAGATCTTCCTGCACGCGCAGAAGGACATGGAGCGCGTCATCAAGGACAACGAATCGACGCTGGTGGAAAACGGCAACCGCGCGATCACCGTGCAGACCGGGGACGAGACCAAATCCGTCGCCAGCGGCAACCTGACCGAGACCGTGGCGCTGACCCGCGCCAGCCAGGCCACCAAGATCACCGCGACGGCGCTGGCCGGCAAGGCGGGCCCCGGCGTCATCGCCTATGCCGCCGATGACGACATCACCGCCCAGGCCAAGAAGCTAGTCTCGCTGCATTCCGACCTGAAGATGCAGCAGACCGCCAAGACCATCAGCGCCGAGGCCACCGAAAGCCTGGTGCTGAAGGTCGGCGCCGGCACCATCACCATGACGACCGAGGGCATCGTGCTGCAATTCGGCTCGACCCGGGTGACGCTGGCCGAGGGCGTCCTGGACCAGATCGGCGGCATGATTCATCTCAACAAGGACTCGGCGAGCTGATGTATCGCATCAACGAGGGCAGCATCGACCTGCCGCGCGACTGGCAGGACCGGACGATCAACGTGGTGTCGTCGAACCCGGCGGGGCCGGGCGTGTCGCTGACCATCACCCGCGACGACATGCCCTGGGGCATGGCCTTCGCCGAATATGTCGAGGACCAGGCCAAGCAGGCCGCGCAGGCGCTGAAGGATTTCCGCATCGACGCCCGGCGCGAGCTGTCGGTGAACGGCGCCCCGGCGATCGAGATCGAATGCCGCTGGACCGCCAAGCAGGGCGCCATCCATCAGCTGATTACCACGGTCGGCGCGGCGGGCGGCAAGGTCCTGGTGCTGACCGCCTCGGTCGGGGGCGAGATGAGCGCGGCGCAGCAGGCCGAGATGCGGCGCATCGTCTCGACCCTGCGGCTGGAGCGGGCGGAGGGCTAGGCGATGGGGGCGTTGCTCGATGGTGCGACGGCGGGGGGCGCGCGGGTCGCCAGCCGGCGCGCGACCGGCAACGGCGCGGACGCCGGGCCGGGAAGCACGCCGCAGTTCAGCGACTATCACCAAAGCCGCATCGACGCAGCCAATGCCCAGACCGGGCCGAACGGTTTCGAGCAGGGCGTCGATTCCGCCATCGCCACCTATAATTCGGACGCGGTGCAGAACACGCTGACCGTGGCGCCGGTCGCCATGGCGGCGGCCTATGGCGCGGGCACGGCCATGGGCGCGGGACTGACCGGCACCGCCGTGCTGACCGCCGCGGCGACGGCCGCCGCGCCGGCGGCGGCGGCGGTGGTGGCGGGCATGGCCGCGGGCTATGTCGGCTTCAAGGCCGGCGAGGCTCTGGGTGGCTGGGCGATGGAGGCCATGGGCTTTCAGCGCATCGCCGAGGACGGCGAGATGCCGGCGACGGTCGGCCATCCCATCGCCCATGTCAGCGGCTGGTCCTTGGGCGCCATGGTGCTGGGCGCGGTGGCGGCGGTCGCGGTGGGCGTCCTGGTGGTGGCGACGGCCGGCGCGGCGCTGGGGCCGATCATGCTGGCGGTGGCGGCGGCCAGCGCGGCGGGGCTCGTCGGCGGCATCGGCTTCGGCTTCGCCTCGGTCGCCGGGCAATACGGCACCAACAAGGGCGTGATCAAGACCGGCTCGCCCGACGTGTATTTCCAGAACAAGCCGGTGGCGCGGGTCACCGATGTGGTCGATTGTTCGGACCATGCCGTGTCCAAGGTCGCCGAGGGCGCCGAGACGGTATTCGCCAACAACTGGCCCATCGCCCGCATCGGCCACAAGACCACCTGCGACGGCACCATCAACGACGGCGTGCCGACCATCGCCATCGACATCGACACCAGCGCCATCGCGTTGGCCATCGACGTGGGCTGGCAAAGCCGGCTGGCCAATATCGCGGTGATCGCCGCCGACCTGCTGCCCATCGGCGGGCGCAAGCCCAAGGGCGGCGACCCGTCCTATGCCCACCACGGCGAGGCGCCGAACAGCTGCCGCGCCGGCTTTGGCTGCCCGGTGGACGTGGCGACCGGCCGCTTCATGGAGACGCGCACCGATATCGCCATTCCCGGCACCATCCCGCTGGTCCTGACCCGCACCCATGCGGTCGACTCGACCGGCATCCAGGGTGCAAGCTGGGCCGGCACCTGGGCGCAGCACCTGCGCCTGGACGCCGAGACGGTGACCTTCCAGAACGACGAAGGCACGCAGATCGTCTTCCACACGCCCGGCGACGAGGTTCTCAGCCACAACCTGCGCTTTCCGCATCTGGAGCTGCTGGGCCGCCGCTCGGCCGAGTTCTTTGTCCATGACCGCCGCAGCCAGCTGTTCTGGGTCTTTGCCGACGGGGGCGCCGCCACCCGCCGCCTGTCCCGGATCGAGGACCGCAACGGCAACCGCATCGCCTTCCTCTATGGCCCCGAGGGGTTGCAGCGGGTCGAGCATTCCGACGGTTTCGCGCTGGCCGTCCACAGCCGGGGCGGGCTGATCCGCCATGCCGTGCTGGATGCGCCGGACGCGCAGGATTGCACCTTTGCCTGGGACTACAACCGCGCCGGCCAGCTGGTGCAGGTGCAATCGGCGCAGACCGGCACGCTGCGCTATGACTACGACGAATTCGGCCGGCTGACCGGCTGGCACGACGCCAAGGACACGCATGTCCATTACGAATATGGCGAGGGCGACCGCATCCGGCGGCTGTGGTCCGACAGCGGCCATGCCGGCGGCACGCTGGACTATGACCTCGCCCGCCGCCGCACCGTCACCCGCAGCGACGAGGGCGCCGTCACCGTCTGGGACTGGACCGAGGACGGCGTGGTCTGGCGCGAGACCGACCCGACCGGCCAGGTCTGGCTGACCGAATGGGACCAGGCCTTCCACGTCACCGCCCGGATCGATCCGCTGGGCGGGCGCAGCAGCTTCGCCTATGACGCGCAGGGCAACCTGATCCGCGCCACCGACCCCGAGGGCGCGGTCACGCAATGGGAATACGGCCCGGACGGGCTGCTGCTGGCCGCGACCGACCCGGCGGGCAACCGCACCAGCTTCCGCCATGATGCCCAGGGCAACCTGGTCGGCGTGACCGATGCGCTTGGCCGGGTGGCCTCGCTGGGCCTCGGGCCCAAGGGCGAGGTGCTGCGCGTCGACCGCCCCGGCGACGTGCAGGAGCGGTTCTTCTACGACCCGCTCATGCGGCTGAACCGCTGGCGCGACCCGGATGGCAACGAGATCCGCAGCCTGACCGACACCGAGGGCCGGCTGATCTGGGTGACCGACCAGATCGGCGCCGCGACCCGCTATGACGTCAGCCGCGGCCCGGACAATCCGCGCGGCAATATCCGCGCCGTCGAGCGCCCGGACGGCGCCGTGACGCGGCTGGCATGGGACGTCGAGGGCCAGCTTGCCGCCATCACCGACCCGGACGGCAACACCCGCCGCTATCGCTTCGGCGCCTTCGACCTGCCGGTCGAGACCGTGGACCCCAAGGGCCACCGGCTGCAGCTGGAGCATGACCGCGAGATGCGGCTGACCGCCGTCATCAACGAATTGGGCGAGCGCTACGAGTACCGCTATGACGCCGCCGGCCGCGTGGTGGCGGAACGCGACTATTCCGGCCGGATCATCCGCTATGACCTGGACGCGGCGGGCCGGGTGGTGACGGCGACCGCGCCCGACGGGTCCGCGCGGCATTACGCCTGGTCGCCCGCGGGCCGGCTGCTGGCGCTGCGGGTCGAGGATGCCACGGGCCAGGCCGAGAAGCGCTTTGCCTATGACCCGCGCGGCCTGCTGATCCGGGCCGAGAATGACGCGGCCACGGTGGAATATGCCTATGATGCGCTTGGCCGCGTGGTCAGCGAACGGCTGAACGGGCGCGAGATCGTCTCGGACTATGACCTGGCCGGGCAGCGGGTGGCGCGCTCGGGCGATGTGCTGCACCTGGCGGCGGCCTATAGCCGGGCCGGGCTGCCGGTCTCGCTGGCGGTGGGCGGGCACCAGCCGCTGGACTTCCGCCACGACCCGCGCGGGCTGGAGCAGTTGCGCCATTCCGGCGCCGGCTTCGCGCTGGCGCAGGGCCATACGATTACCGGCATGCTGGCCGAGCAGATCGCCGGCCCCTTCGCCCGCCTGCCCGAGGCGGCGCGGGCCGGTCTGGGCGCCGCCAGCGGCTTCGGCGACGCGACGCGCATGGGCGCGCGGCTGCATCGCAGCTATCTGTGGGACCGGCTGGACCGCGCGACGCAGATCCACGACCGCACGGCCGGCCTGACCGAGAACCGCTATGATGCGCGCGGCCAGGTGGTGGCGCAGATCCGCGATGCGGGGCCCTTGCGGCAGTTCGAATACGACCCGGCCCGCAACCTCGCGGCCGTGATCGAGGCCGGCATCGCCGAACCCGTCGAGAGTGCCGCCGGCCGTGTCCGCCGCCGGGGCCGGGTCGCCTATCGCCACGACGCCTGCGGCCGGGTGATCGAGAAGCGTATCGAGGAGCCGGGCTTCCGCCCGCGGGTCTGGCGCATGTCCTGGGACGGGCTGGGCCAGATGGTCGGGCTGGAGACGCCGGACGGCCGGCACTGGCGCTATCGCTACGACGGGCTGGGCCGGCGGGTGGCGCGGCTCTCGGGCCAGGAGGGCGCGGCCTATCAATGGGAAGGCGACCGCCTGATCGCCGAGGCGCCGCTGGCCGAGGGCACTGCCGCCTGGGACCGCGCCCGGCACTGGGTCTATGAGCCGGGCAGCTTCCGCCCGCTGGCACAGCTGCAGGACGGCGCGCTGCATTACATCGTCACCGACCATATCGGCACCCCGCGCGAGATGTTTTCCGAAGACGGCGCCACCGTGGTCTGGCGGGCCGAGCTGTCGCTATGGGGCGAACTGGCCGAGCTGCGCCGCCGCGCCGCCAATGACGATGCGGCGCCCGATTGCCCGATCCGCTTCCAGGGCCAGTTCCAGGACCCCGAAAGCGGGCTGCATTACAACCGCTTCCGCTATTACGACCCGGATGCGACGCAATATCTCTCGCCCGACCCGATCGGTCTGGAGGGCGGGCTCAGGCCGCAGGGCTATGTCGCCGATCCGAATGGCTGGGTCGATCCACTGGGGTTGGCATCCTGCGGTGAAAACTCTCGCATTCTTGGTGCGAATATGGCCCGAGAAGGGCGGCCCGTGCAATCCGGTCAGGCGGCGGGGCATATCGTCGCATCGGGCGGCAGCAAGGGCCGCTGGGCGCCCGCGGCTGATGCGCGGAATCTGTTGGACAAATACAATATAGGCATCAATGATGCGGCGAACGGCATTCCCATCGGCCACCCCAATCCGCATGGCTATATGCACACCACGGATTATCATCAGACGGTTCGCGATCGGTTGTATGGCGTCGAATCCCGCATGAAGCAACAAGGCTATGGCGATCGCGCGATCAGAAGTGCTCTGCGCCGCGAACTTCGTGCCATCGGCCGCGAAACCCTGAATGCCACCGCTGCCAATGATGCCACGAGGCCCTGATGTCGCAAGATCTTGCTCAGATTATCGCCGCCGCCGCCCGGAATGCCTTTTCAAGGTTGTTTCAGGAAACGTCCGAGGATTTCTATTACTGCACGCTTGTCAGCACCGGTGAGGGCCTTGCACCCTATCCATCGGCATGGTCATGGCAGGCATTGGATCGGGAGACTGCGGACGCAACCAATCCGGAGGCGCGGAAGGCTCTGCTGAAATGGTCTTACTCGGACAGTCCCTATTGGCTGTTCGGTCAAGAATATTTTGATGACGTGGCCAAGGCATTTTCGGAAATGCCCAACCTTCACGAATTGAAGAACGCAGATGAATATCGCTGGGAATTGGAGCGTCGCTTGTTCGTGACCGAGGCAGCGATGGCCTTGCTGGATGCCGAGGGGCTTTTTGGCACCGGAGAAAAGCGGGCCGGGACCATCATTCTTGCCGAGGTCATGCCGCCCGACCGCGGTAACACGGAGCGGGCGTTGCGGTTAAATCCCCGCGGTCCGGCCCTGGATGCCTGGCTTGAGGAGGCTGCAGAAGAGTGACTGGGGGATTGCGGGACTCGGTGATGCAAGCCTGCCAAGGGATTTGGCTGTCTCTGACGTTAATGTAGCATATTCTCCTGATGAATTTCCGAAACATCTTATGATCTTTGAGGCTACCTTCTATATCGACCACACGGTGTCTTCCGAGGTCATCATGGCTTTCGCCCAGACCTTCGGCGGCCGTCTGGACCGGATGACAATCACCGATGCCAATCTGAAATCGAAAAGTGGCAAGCCGGATGCGGAAAAGATTGCCCAGGCGCCAAAGGCGAAATACCCGCCGGCGCATATCCAGCTGTTTGAAAAGGGCAAGGACGGGAACAACAACTTTCCCCTGCGCAGCCTGATGCTGGCGCGGCTGTCGGCGGCAGACGACAAGGACAGCATGTTTTCGCTGATCGCCCAGATCCCGGCCGAGGACGAGTCGCTGGTCGCCGCCGATTGGTGGCGGCTTGCGGCCGGTGCCGGGCTGAATGCCGGCCATGCCTATCTGATGCAATGGCCGGTGCGCGAGATAAACTATGGCATGTTTGCCGCGCTGACGCCGGATCGACCGACGCAAACCTGGACGGATTTCGATGCCTCGTGCCAAAGGCTGATGCTTGAGCCGGACAGGTTTCGCCCGGTGCTTGAAGGCAAGATGTTGCGCAATGTCTTGCCGCAGAATTTCATGACCGATTCTCTGGCCGAAACGATAAAGGAAAAGCTGCGAGTGACGGGATTGGCGACGGACGGATTTGACAGCCTCCCGCAAAACCGGGCTGTCTGGACGCTGCCGGGCCCCGAGGTGCAGCGAATGGCCCATCGCATACTTTATCGCGAGGGGTTGGTTTGGGAGATTGACTGGATCGACTTGGCCGGCTATCTCCCGAACCGATGATAGCCCGACATGGCGACCGCATCGCCGCTGCAATATTTCTGGCCAGAACCCATGTGACGAGCGACTTTCAGCGGCAGAGCTGTGTCACCGATCCGAATTTCTGGGTCGATCCGCTAGAGTTGGCGGGGTGTCGCAACAGGCCAGGCGGCAATGTTGCGCCTGATGCTGACGCGCATGGTTTGCTAAGCCCGCAGCAGAACCGTGCGCCGGGCCACGGCAACAATCGGACGGACAGACGCGTCCAGTCACACCATCCGTCCAGGATGCCTGGGCAAGACGGAACGTACCGGGTTATGATTCGAACCAGGCGCCCGCCATCCTTCTGCCGTCATCGTCTGGCATGTCACATGCCCAGATTTCGGCGGCGCAGCGGGCATATCGCAGGCAGTATGGTTTTGGAACCGATATCCGCACCGAGTTCAACGAAGCGGTGCGGCAGATGCGGGCGGCTGGAGTTCCCGAAGCCAGGATCCGTTATCAACCGCGCCTACTCGTATTTCGACAGTCTTGGAGCATTCTAGATGATGGATGTCACGCTGCTTCGCCAAGTGTATGAGCTGCATCCCCCGGCCGATCCCGCTGACATCGCTGCGGCGCAAGAGGATCTGGGAAAAGCAATCCGCCAGCTTACGTGAAGCTTTTGACGATATCAAACGGCCTTTCGGCTATGGGCGGGCTTACGCTTCTTGAGGCGGAGGATATCGCTCAGCGCAACCGAGACTATGAGGTTGCGGAATATCTTCCAGACTATGTGATGATCGGTGATGACAGCGGCGGCGTAGCGATCCTGATGAAGCAAGGCGCCGAGACCATCTTCGAGGTCGATATGGGAGTCATGGATGAAAGTGATATTGAGGTAAGCGCCAAGTCTCTGGAGGAATTGCTGGTGGATTTCGCCGGAAAAACGCTCAGAGAACGGCGCTAGCAGCGCATTATCGCATGGGTACCAAGAGGATAGAAGTGAAAACGGGCGATATTCTGCGAATTCCAGTCGATGATTTTTTTGTTGCCGCAAAGATCATCTGGATCTCGCAATGGAATAAAGACACGATGGGAATCGTGATATATCCTGGCTGGTTCGAAGACGCCGAACAGGTCCGACCTGTTGAAGGGGAATATCTGGCAATGAAAATGGGCAATGCTGATGTCAGGGTCCTTTATCCAAGCATCAAGAATGTCACGAGCAAGAAAATCTGGACTGTTATCGGACATTCGCCGCTGAACGAGCGGGACAGGGAGCTTTGTTTCCATCTTATCGGCGGTACGCTTTATGATGGCGATGACAGCGTAAGAAACGCTACTTCGGATGACTACGCTCGTTTCTCTCCGGTTCTGGCCGCAGGGCCAGTCGTCGTGCAGAATCTGATCCGACAAGCTCGATCCGCGATACCGCGCATCGACTAGCCGTACGGGATGCTTTCGCCATGAACACCGATTTTGTGCTTGAGCCGGTTCGGTTTTTCGGCAGCGAATACCTTTTTTCCGGCGCCAAACCGGAGTTGCTGCCCGCCGGCTCGGCGGTCATTCGCGATCTTGCCGAGGCCATGACTTTGGAAAACGATCAGAATCCGCCGCCTGGCTATCGGATCTGGCATGATGTCGTCGAACAGACGCTCGCCGAGTTCTGGTCGACCCCCGAAGCCCGGGGAGGCCGGAACCTTGTCGACGCCGCTGCCGATGAGCAATGGAATGCCATGGCGGATTTCGAACGCGAGTTGCGCAAGAAAAGGATTCGCAAGACAATCACCGCGAAGGAAGAGTTCTGGCTGACGGTTGCCTATGATAGCCTGGAGATGCTCAAGGGGATTGCTGTCGGCAGATATGTCCGTGACGGAGTCCCGCTGCTTGAGGATATATTTTCTGTGTACAAGGCGGGCTTCTATCCCTGCGGTGTCGCGCATGAGATGCGATTGGCAGTATTTGATCCAGCGACCCTTGGTGCCGACGCGGTCTGACAAAGCCAAATGCGATTGATGGAAGGAGACCGCGACATGCGGATATGGTCGGTGAATTTGCAGGCCTCGCGCAAAACCGTACCATCTGGACGTCGACAGATCCAGAGGAGCAGCGGATGGCTCATGGCCTCCTTTTCGCTAGGTCATGTTGACAAAACGGGATTCCACTGGC
>NZ_SOKV02000149.1:0-1039 GCF_004407025.1 Paracoccus sp. DMF | reverse complement strand
GTGTTCATGGTCTCGACGCCGACGATCCGGGGGCTGTCCCGGATCGAGCGCGAGTTCGAGGCATCGGACCAGCGGCGCTACTTCGTGCCCTGCCCCCACTGTGGCACCATGCAATGGCTGCAGTTCGACCGGCTGCGCTGGGCCAAGGGGAAGCCGGAAACTGCCGCCTATCACTGCGAGGGCTGCGAACGGCCCATCGCCGAGCATCACAAGACTGAGATGCTGGCCAAGGGTGAGTGGCGGGCAACAGCGGTTTCCAGGGATCCGAAGGCTATCGGGTTCCACCTCTCGGCGCTCTACTCGCCCTTGGGCTGGAAAAGCTGGTCCGACGTCGCGCGGGAATGGCTGGCGGCCCAGGGGTCGGACGAGACGCTGCGCGCCGCGCGCAACACGCTCTTGGGCGAGACATGGGTCGAAAGCGGCGACGCGCCGGAGTGGCAGCGCCTGGCGGATCGACGCGAGGCCTGGAAGCCGGGCACGGTGCCCATGGCAGGGTTGTTTTTGACGGCCGGGGCCGACGTCCAGAGGGACCGGATCGAAGTCGACATCTGGGCCTGGGGCCGGAGCATGGAAAGCTGGCTCGTCGATCACATCGTCATCCCGGGCGGGCCTGACGATCCTGCCGCCTGGGACAAGCTGACCGCCATGCTCGGGCGCAGCTGGCAGCATGCCAACGGCGCCTTCATGACCGTGGCACGACTTGGCATCGATACCGGTTACGAGGCCGCGGCGGTCTATGCCTGGTCGCGCAAGGTCGGGTTCGAACAGGTGGCGCCCCTGAAGGGGCTTGAGGGCTTCAACCGCGCCGCCCCAGTTTCTGGCCCGACCTATGTCGATGCGAACGTGGCTGGCCGCCGCCTGCGCCGCGGGGCCCGGCTCTGGTCGGTGGCCACGGCGACATTCAAGGCCGAGACCTATCGGTTCCTGCGGATCGAGCGGCCCTCGGACGAGGACCGCGAGGCTGGAATGCTCGACGCCCCCGGCACGATCCACCTGCCCGGCTGGTCCGACACCGAATGGCTGAAGCAGCTGGTGGCGG
>NZ_SOKV02000148.1:0-1043 GCF_004407025.1 Paracoccus sp. DMF | reverse complement strand
GGCGATATTCGTATGCTGGCGGGCGAAGCGCGGGACATCGCCAGCGACAGGGCCGGATTTTTGGGAGGCCTCCCCGGCCGGAAGCCACCACGCAATCTGAAATAACAACGCAATAACAGCGCCTTGGCTGGTGGATTCCGGGGTGGATACCCTGGACTCCGGAATCCAGCTGGAAGCCGGTGGACTCCACCGAACCGGGGTCCACCCCGCCATCATCGACAGGATTCCTCATGACCCTCGCCTTCGCTCCCGAGCGGATCGAGACCTGGCCGCTTGCGCGCCTGCAGCCCTACGCGAAGAACGCCAAGCTGCACGGTGCCGACCAGGTCGCCAGGCTCGCTGCCAGCATGGCCGAGTTCGGCTGGACCGTGCCCTGCCTTGTGGGCGAGGACGGCGAGTTGATCGCGGGCCACGGCCGGGTGCTTGCTGCAACGCAGCTGGGGCTGACCGAGGCGCCGGTGATCGTACTCGGGCATCTGACCGAGGCGCAGCGCCGGGCCTATCGCATCGCGGACAACAAGCTGACCGAACTCGGGTCATGGGACGAGGCGTTGCTCTCGGCCGAGCTGAACGAGCTGCTGGCCGAGGACTTCGATCTTTCGCTGGTCGGGTTTTCCGACGGGGAACTCGACAAGTTGTTGGCCTTCGTGCCGGAGTGGGACGGTGAAGAAGGTGGCGCCGGGGGCTCGGTCCCGCCGGTGACCATCCCGGAGCCGCCCCGCAATCCGGCGTCGCGCAGCGGCGATCTCTGGATCCTCGGCACCCACCGGCTGCTCTGCGGGGACTCGACCAACCATGACGATGTGCGCCGCCTGATGAAAGGCGAGCGGGCGATCCTGTTCGCTACCGACCCGCCCTATCTGGTCGATTACGATGGCTCCAACCACCCGACGCGCAACAAGGATTGGAGTCAGTCCTATGGCGTCACCTGGGACGACAGCTCGCAGGGCGCGGACCTCTACGACGGCTTCATCGCCGCCGCCGTCGCCGAGGCGATCACCGAGGACGCCGCCTGGTACTGCTGGCACGCCTCGCGCCGCCAG
>NZ_SOKV02000147.1:0-1049 GCF_004407025.1 Paracoccus sp. DMF | reverse complement strand
ATCGGTCATGTCGCCCGGGTGGCGGCGCAGAAAATGGTAGGCGACGCGCCGCCCGATGCCGTCGAACTCGATGCCCTGTCGGATCGATCCCGCGCCGGGCAGGATGCGGGTCATGTCCTGGGGCAGCATTTCCGAGGGCAGCATTTGCAGCTGCATGGGCACCGTCAGACCATCCTCTGGCCGCCGCGTCCGGATGCGCAGGAACACTTCACCCGCCAGAAACACCTCTCGCGCGGCCCGGCGCTGCAGCCCGAAGAAATCGGTCAGGCCCTCGGCATCGGCCTCGTCCGTCCAGGCGAGCCAGAGCTTCTGCAGCTCCTCCTTCTTCGCAGCATCCGCGATCTTCGACGAGGGCTTGATCCCGTCACCGACGACGTGGCTCGCAAAGGCATCGACCGCGTTTGCGGCATAGCCGTTGTTACGCACGAGCCAGCGGGCCCGGGCGGTGATCGTCTCGCCCGAGGCGGCGATCAGCGTGTTCACATGCGCCCGGGTGGCCCGGAACCCGCGCATGCGGCGGTGGGACTGCGCGGCGTCGAAGCCACCGATGATGGACCCGAGCCGCGCGCGGAAGGCGTCGAAGACCATCGTCAAAGCCCCTTGGTCGCGACGGTGCCCCAGCGACGGCGGCGGGCAGATGTGCCGCTGGCCGCTGCGATGCGCCCCTCCAAGTCCCGGATCGCCGCGGCCAGTTCGGCATCCGAGCCATAGGTCACGGTCTTGCCGTCGTAGCTGACGCTGCGCAGCCCGGCGAAGCGGGCTTCCTGCAGCGCGGTCAGCAGGGCCTGCATGCGTTCCAGGTCCATCAGTCCCTCATGAAGTTCGGGGTGTAGGCCCGCCGTCTCCGGCGCGGCGTCGTCAGGGTTCCGGCCTTGGGCTGGGCCGGGTCTTGTATGGCGATGTCGGTTGCGGTGGCCGTGGGCAGGCGCGTTTCCACACCCGCCTGTGCTTCCAGCCGCCGCCAGGTCGCCTCGTCCCATCGGTCGGCGCCGAGGATCCATGCCGCGGCGCGGGCGTAGACCCGGCAGTCCAGCGCCTCGTTCCGCTCG
>NZ_SOKV02000146.1:0-1078 GCF_004407025.1 Paracoccus sp. DMF | reverse complement strand
CATGCTGCGCGCGCCGGACGGCGCGACCATCGAAGAGATCATGGCCGCGACCAGCTGGCAGTCGCACACGGTGCGCGGCGCGATGGCCGGGGCGCTGAAGAAGAAACTCGGGCTCGAGGTGACCTCGGAGAAGGTCGAGAACCGGGGACGCGTGTACAAACTCCCTGCCGCCTGAGGCACCGGACCCCGACAAGTCGATGGCCGCCGCCCCTACGGGGCGGCGGTCGATCATCCTCGAGAAGGGACGAAATCGATGCAAACAGCCTTTTCGGACTTTGGACCCTTCAGGGATCGGATCGAGGCATCGGACAAACTCCGTCCGCACTGAGGCATAGGTTAGAAGTGCACACGCAGGCGGTGGCGTCTGTCTCGGCTCTTCCGAGGCGTTTCTGCTGCGGCCCGATGGACAAGAGCCTCTTTCCCGCACAGAGTGCGATGTCATGGATATGAGCGAGAAAACAGACAAACAAATTCAGAATCTGATCGAGAACCACCGCCGCGCCGGGAAGCTCGACGCCCCGCTGGCCGTAGCGGCTATCGAAGAACAAGGTCGACGCAACAAAGTATTCAACTTCAAGGCCGGCATCGAGTTCTTGTTGCAGGCGGCGCATGACAAGCGTCCGGTTAACTATCGCCAGTTGGCCGAAGCTGGCGGTGTCCTGAAGCCCGGCGACGTTTGGCACCAACACATGGCCCGGAAGATCCCGCTTTCCCAAATCGTCGACTATGCCCACACCCACGACATGCCAGCTATCACTGCGTTGATTGAGACAACGCAGGGAGTGACGGATAGTATTCTTGCTGGGTTCCAGAAAGGGCTGGACGATACCGGAATTCGCGTGCCATCGGGCATGTCCATAAAAGAGTTCTATTTTTCAGAACGGCAACGTGCCTTCGACTGGGCCGCCTCCCAAGAACCGCCGCTGACCCCTCAGTGAATGTCCGCTCCGTCCTCATAGCCGACCGCCGCTACCGCATCCGGATCGCCTCGAACACCCGCCGCAAGGCGAAGGAACGAGCTATCGACACGATAGTGAAGATAGCACCCATCTTCAGGTTCTGCGCCAGCGTCGTGTGC
>NZ_SOKV02000145.1:0-1108 GCF_004407025.1 Paracoccus sp. DMF | reverse complement strand
CACCAACTGGCTGACCGAGATCGACCGGCTGTCGGGGCCAGTCGCCGCGATCTGGTTCGAGGAAGTCCGCCGCCACGCAGGCACCGACGCGAGCCACATCTACGGCGGGCTCATGGCCACGCTGACCGCATGGGCCGAGTTGCGCGGCGTGCCCTATGAGGGCGTGCCGGTCGGCACGATCAAGCGTCACGCCACCGGCAAGGGCAACGCCGACAAGGCCACGATGGTCGCCGCCGTCCGCGCCCGCGGCTTCAGCCCGGCCGACGACAACGAGGCCGACGCCATCGCCATCCTGCTCTGGGCGATCGAGACGAAGGGAGGTGCCGCATGAGATGGCACCCCCATGGCTACGGTGGCCGGCGCCGGGATCCCGAGCAGGTCAAGCGCGAGGGCTGGCAGGAACAGGGCGTCCTCGCGGTCTCCGCCGATGACGACCGCCTCACCTGGCCCGAGCGTGAACTGGTCCGCCAACTCGGCGAGAAGCTCTACGGCCCGCGCCCTTCCGACAGGGAGGCGCGTCATGGCTGATCGCGAATGGACCGCCGACGACGTCGCTGACCATTTCGAGGAGGCGTTCCGTACCCTGCACAAGCTGCCGCCGGTGAAGGTGCAGGGCTATTTCAACACCTGGCCGGAGATCGTGCGGACGAGTCGCGAGATCGCCTTCATGGAACCCGAGCCGATGCGCATCCGACCGTCGGCCGCGGCGATCACCCGGCTCGAGCAGACCTTCGACTGGGTGCTCTGGATCGAGGAAGCCGAACGGAAGCTGGTCTGGTCCCGCGCCGCCCGCGTGCCCTGGAAGCAGATCAGTGGCGAGCTCGGCTGCGACCGCACCACCGCATGGCGGCGCTGGCAGCTGGCGCTGACCAAGATCGCGGCGCGGCTGAATGCGCAGTGACTCCAATGTGTTGCAACACTTTTCCCTTCGACATCTGCAACAGATCCATGCTATTCCGAAGGCAAGATGGGGAGAGTGCGCTGGATAGCTCACTCTCCCCTTTGCGTTGACGGGGGCCACCTGGACCCCGGTATCCAGCGAGGGTCCGGCCGGGGTCCAGCCCGCGGCAGTTTCCGGTTCCTTCCTGGCGATATTCGTATGCTGGCG
>NZ_SOKV02000144.1:0-1114 GCF_004407025.1 Paracoccus sp. DMF | reverse complement strand
GCGGGGGCGGCCTTGCCGACGGCGACCAGGATGGTGCCGCCGGTGTCGGGATGGCGCTGGAAATGCCGGCGCACCGCCAGCGCCGGGTCGGCGGCGCTGACCGCAGCGGCGAAAAGCCGCTGCGCCAGCGCCCGCATCTCCGCCAGGCCGACGCTCACGCCGCGATCTGCCGGGCCTTGGCGACCAGCACCTCGGCCTGGCGGATCGAGGCATAGTCGATCAGCCGGCCGTCCAGCGAGACCGCGCCCTTGCCCTCGGCCTCGGCCCTGGCCATGGCGTCGAGGATGCGCTGCGCCCGGTCCACCTCGGCGGCCGAGGGGCTCATCACCTCATTGGCCAGCGCGATCTGGCTGGGGTGGATGGCCCATTTGCCCTCGCAGCCCAGCACCGCGGCGCGATAGGCGGCGGCCTTGTAGCCGTCGGGATCCGAGAAATCGCCGAAGGGCCCGTCGACCGGCCGCAGCCCGTTGGCGCGCGCCGCGACCACCATGCGCGACAGCGCGTAATGCCACATGTCGCCCCAATGGATCTGGCGCGCGCCGTCGTCGAGCTTGTCGGTCAGCACCGCGTAGTGCTCGTTCACGCCGCCGATGACGGTGGTGCGGGCGCGGGTCGAGGCGGCGTAATCGGCGACGCCGAAATGCAGGCTCTCGTTGCGTTTCGAGGCCGCGGCGATCTCGTTGATGTTCTGCATGCCCAGGGCGGTCTCGATGATATGCTCGAAGCCGATGCGCTTTTTATAGCCCTTGGCATCCTCGATTTGCGTCACCAGCATGTCGACGGCATAGACGTCGGCGGCGGTGCCGACCTTGGGGATCATGATCAGGTCCAGCCGCTCGCCGGCCTGTTCGACCACGTCCACGACATCGCGATACATGTAATGCGTGTCGAGCCCGTTGATTCGCAGCGACAGGGTTTTCTTGCCCCAATCGAGCTCGTTCAGGGCCTTGATGATGTTCTTGCGCGCCTGCGGTTTTTCGTCCGGCGCCACCGCGTCCTCGAGGTCCAGGAAGATGACGTCGGCGTCGGATTTCGCAGCCTTTTCAAACATGTTCGGTTGGCTGCCGGGCACGGCAAGCTCGCTGCGGTTCAGGCGGGCGGGCGCGGGTTCGAT
>NZ_SOKV02000143.1:0-1224 GCF_004407025.1 Paracoccus sp. DMF | reverse complement strand
GGCAGTACGGTTAGGGATGGTCTGAAGTAGCCATGTATTTCCCCGGCATACCACCTAGCGCAACTTTTAAACTCGCCAAATGATCAAAAAACAATCAATTCGACGAGTATTTCTTACGTTTTCGCCACCCGGACCCCACTCCGGTGGCCATTTCCCGCATTACAGGCGCACCTCTCCTGCATTCGTCAGTAAATGTCGGCGCGCCATCCACAGGTTCGACAGAGCGAACAGTGTCACCAGTTGCGCCGTGTTTTTGGCCAAGCCGCGAAAGCGCACCTTGGTGTAACCGAACTGGCGCTTGATTACCCGGAACGGATGCTCGACCTTGGCGCGCACCTGAGCCTTGGCCTTTTCAATCTTGCGCTTGGCTTTGTACAGCACGCTGCGCTTATCGAGTTTTTTGTAGGTGCTGCGGCGTGCCGCCACCTGCCAGATAACTTCACGTCCTTCATGCTCGGGCCGCTTTTCGACACCGGTGTAGCCTGCATCGGCGCAGACCACGTTTTCGTCGCCATGCAGCAATTTGTCCACCTGGGTGACATCCGCCACATTGGCCGCCGTGCCCACTACGCTGTGCACCAGACCCGATTCGTCATCGGCGCCGATGTGGGCCTTCATGCCAAAATAATACTGGTTTCCCTTCTTGGTCTGGTGCATTTCCGGGTCGCGCTTGCCGTCCTTGTTCTTGGTCGAACTGGGCGCATTGATCAGCGTTGCATCGACGATGGTGCCCTGGCGCAGCGACAGGCCGCGGTCGCCCAGATAGCCATTGATGACAGCGAGGATGCCGGCCGCCAGCTCGTGTTTCTCCAGCAAGCGGCGGAAGTTGAGAATGGTGGTTTCGTCGGGGATGCGCTCCAGGTTCAGCCCGGCAAACTGGCGCAGGATCGTGGTTTCGTACAGCGCTTCCTCCATCGCTGGATCGCTGTAGCCGAACCAGTTCTGCAGCAGATGCACACGCAGCATCGCCATCAACGGGTAGGCCGGACGGCCACCTTCACCTTTCGGATAATGTGGCTCGATCAAAGCAATCAAGCCCTTCCACGGCACCACCCGATCCATCTCGATCAGGAACAACTCCTTGCGGGTTTGCTTGCGCTTGCCAGCGTACTCGGCGTCGGCGAAGGTCATCTGCTTCATCGGGAAACTCGGTGGGTGGGGTCGCGGTATTTTGCCAAATCAGAAAGTCTTTTTCAGAGTTTCCTTAGAAATCGAGTCGAATGA
>NZ_SOKV02000142.1:0-1225 GCF_004407025.1 Paracoccus sp. DMF | reverse complement strand
GCGATCCGTCAGGAGCTTGGCCGGCAGCGCGACGAGATCGAGCTGATCGCGTCCGAGAACATCGTCTCGAAGGCGGTGCTCGAGGCGCAGGGCTCGGTCCTGACAAACAAATACGCCGAGGGCTACCCCGGCAAGCGCTACTACGGTGGCTGCCAATATGTCGACATCGTCGAGGACCTGGCGATCGAGCGCGCCAAGGAACTGTTCGACTGCGGCTTCGCCAATGTGCAGCCGAACTCGGGGTCGCAGATGAACCAGGCCGTGTTCCTAGCGCTGCTCAGCCCGGGCGACACCTTCATGGGGCTCGACCTGAATTCGGGCGGCCACCTGACGCATGGCTCGCCGGTCAACATGTCGGGCAAGTGGTTCAACGTCGTCAGCTACGGCGTGCGCCAGCAGGACCAGCTTCTGGACATGGAGGATGTGCGGAAAAAGGCGCATGAGCACAAGCCCAAGCTGATCGTCGCCGGCGGCACCGCCTACAGCCGCATCTGGGACTGGGCCGAGTTCCGCAAGATCGCCGACGAGGTCGGCGCCTATCTGATGGTCGACATGGCCCATATCGCCGGCCTGGTCGCGGGCGGCCAGCATCCCTCGCCCTTGCCGCATGCCCATGTCGTGACCACGACGACGCATAAATCCCTGCGCGGCCCGCGCGGCGGCATGGTGCTGACCAACGACGCCGAGATCGCGAAGAAGATCAACTCGGCGGTGTTCCCCGGCCTTCAGGGCGGCCCCTTGATGCATGTGATCGCGGCCAAGGCGGTGGCCTTCGGCGAGGCGCTGCGCCCGGGCTTTCGCGATTACGCGGCCCAGGTGGTGAAGAACGCGCAGGCCATGGCCGACGAGCTGATGAAGGGCGGCATCGACATCGTCTCGGGCGGCACCGACAACCACCTGTGCCTGGCGGACCTGCGTCCCAAGGGCGTGACCGGCAAGGCGACCGAGGCGGCGCTGGGTCGCGCGCATATCACCTGCAACAAGAACGGCGTGCCCTTCGATCCGGAGAAGCCCTTCGTGACCTCGGGCGTGCGCCTGGGCGCGCCGGCCGGCACCACGCGCGGCTTTGGCGAGGCGGAGTTCCGCCAGATCGCGCGCTGGATCGTCGAGGTGGTGGACGGGCTCGCGTCGAACGGCGAGGCCGGCAACGCCGAGGTCGAGGCCCGCGTCAAGGCCGAGGTCGAGGCGCTTTGCGCGAAATTCCCGCTGTACAAGGGCATGTGAG
>NZ_SOKV02000141.1:0-1236 GCF_004407025.1 Paracoccus sp. DMF | reverse complement strand
GATGGCTTCGGGCGACATCGCGGCCGCCGCGGTTTGCAGCGGTGCGACTGCCGCTGGCGGGGCCGGTTCCGGCGGGGTGCTGGCGGCAGGCGCTGCCGGAGGCTGCGTATGGTCTTCGGGGGCAGTGGTCATCATCGGGCCCTTTCCTCTGGGGGTGGATGTGCCGCTGGGTGCGGCGGCGAAAGCGCGGAAGGCGGTGACGGGATCGGCCACCTCATCTGCGAGACCGGCGAAGACAGCCGCCTCGCCGCGGAACACGGCGGCTTCGGTGGCGAGGGCCTGCAAGGTGTCGAGGCGACGGCCGCGCCCTTCGGCGACAGTTTCGGCGAAGAGCTGGCGCAGGTCTTCCAACTCGCCCGCGATCCGGGCACGGACGGACTCGGGCAGGGGCTGGTAGGGGTTCGCATCGATCTTGTGCGCCCCGGCATGGATCAGCGTGACGGAGATTCCCTTCTGGTCAAGCGCCCCGCTCATGTCGCTGTGCATGGCCACGACACCGATGCTGCCGACAGCGCCGGTGCGCGGCAGGATGATCCGGTCGGCTTGCGAGGCCAAAGCATAGGCGGCCGAGAGGGCATGATCGGCGACGAAGGCTTGCACGGGCTTGACCTGACGCGCGGCGCGGATGCGGTCGGCGAGGTCGAAAGCCCCCGCGACCTCGCCGCCGAAGCTGTCGATATCGAGGGCAATGCCGCGGATCGCAGGATCAGCGACGGCCGCTTGCAGCTGCGCCGCGATGCCCTCGTAAGATGTGAGCCCCGAGGACTGCCCGATCCAGGCGCCGCGATGCACCAGCGTGCCCGCGATCTCGATCACGGCAATCCCCTCCACGACGGCGAAGGGCTGGCCGCCATTCCGCGCTTGGCGGCTGGTCAGGTCGTCGCCAAAGAGCGAGGCCCGGGCGGGCAGGGTGGCGGCATCCCGATCTTCGGTCGCGACTTCCAGCCCTTCGATGCGGATGTCTCGCCCGGTGATCCGGGGCCCCAGCCCGGTCAGGAAGGCCAGCGCCTTGGCAGGATCGACCATCAGCGGCGTATTGAAGACGCGCTGCGCGATCTGGGTGTGGTGCATCATCCTTCCTCCGCGGGCCGGGGGTTCCGGTCCTCGCCATCGTCTTCCTGATCACTGGCGTTCTGCTGATCTTGCTGCGAGCTTTCGGCGCCGCTCTGTCCTGCGCCGCCACCCGCTGCCTGCGCGGGCGATCCCGGACGTCGGAAGTCCAGGCCCAGCTCCGCC
>NZ_SOKV02000140.1:0-1259 GCF_004407025.1 Paracoccus sp. DMF | reverse complement strand
CTGCAGGAAGGTCGTGCCGCCGCCGACCGCCGGCACCGCCAGACCCTGTTCGCGCAAGGTGTCGCCAACAGCGGCGACCGCCGCCTCCGGGACAGGTTTTAGCTTCGGCGCGGGCGGCTTGCGGGTCTTGGACGGGTCCGTCGTCTCGGCACGCCGGGCGTCGCTGGCGCCCGCGTTGATGCTGCCGTCAGGATAGAGGACCAGCCGTTCGGCGGTCTTCGCCTTCTGGATCGCGCCGCGCGACAGCCCGACATGGGCGGCGTATTGGCGCTCGCTCATGCCCTGCATCGACGGCTCCGATTATCATTCAAGATCACGTGTTTATCGAGTTGATAAGCGTCACGGACAGAGCGAACGTCCTGTCGGAAGGACGATGCAACTCACCACGGAGCCACCACGATGACCACCCGCCTGAACCCGATCACCATCCCGCGCCACGAACTCCGCGCCGAGAAGGCGCGCCGGAACAAGGGTGAGACCGGTTCCGCCACCGGTTCGAGGAACCGGTCGAACGCACTCGCCGCCTTCATCGGCAAGAAGGCCGAGATCGACGAGATGCTCGCCCGCCTGCAGGCGCTCAGCGACGACCATTTCAACTGCGCTCCCGACGAAGCGGGCTGGGCCATGGTCGGCACCCTCGAACACTACGCCAGCCTCCTCAAGCGCATCACCGACAGTGCCTTCGGCGAGGGCGAACACGCCCGCTGATCTCCGGCAACGCAGGAACTCCCGCCGCGCGCCCAGCGCGGTGAGCCCGAACCGTGGCCCCAGTGGGGCCGCGTAAGTCGGGCGAACGGGTCGTAGAAGGCGCCGCATGACGCGGGCCCGAATACGGAGACGACCCCCATGACCAAGCTTTCCGATACCCAAGCCATCATCCTCAGCGCCGCCGCACAGCGCGAGGACCGCATCGCCCTGCCGCTGCCCGAGAGCCTGCGCGGCGGCGCCGCCGCCAAGGTGGTCGGCGCGATGCTCGCCAAAGGCTTCCTGCAGGAGGCCGACGCCGACATGCGCAACGGCGAGCCCATATGGCGCGAGACCGGCGACGGCCACGGCGTCACGCTGGTCGCCACCGACGCAGGCCTCGCCGCCATCGGCATCGAACCCGAGGACGCGACCCCCGCGCCTGCGGGCGCGACGGACGCGCCGACCGAGCTGTTCCCGCCGGACACCGCCACCGAACCGAAGGCCGCGCCCAAGACGCGCACGCCGCGCGAGGGCACCAAGCAGGCCACGCTGATCGCCATGCTGCGCGCGCC
>NZ_SOKV02000013.1:0-86714 GCF_004407025.1 Paracoccus sp. DMF | reverse complement strand
GGCCCCGAGGGGGGCGCTGCCCCCCTCGCGCTTGCCCGGCCCCTCGATGGGGCCCGGCAAGCGCACCCCCCGGGGTATTGGCCGAGCAAAGAAGCGCGTCAGGCGGCGCCCTTTTGCGGGCGCATGTCGGCCGGGTCGATCCCCGCCACCACCACCGGCTTCTTCATCGCGTCGCGGCGGAAGGGCTCGCCCAGCTCCTGGTTCAAGAGCACCTCGATGAAGGTGGTCTCGCGGTTCTGCATCTGCCGCTCGACCGCCTCGTGCAGGGCCGCGGTCAGTTCCTCCTGCGACGTCACCTGCACACCGTGCAGTCCGCAGGCCCGGGCGATGCCGGCATAGGAGGTGTCGCGGTCGAGCTCGGTGCCGACGAAGTTGTTGGCGTACCACAGCGTCGTGTTGCGCTTTTCCGCGCCCCACTGGTAGTTGCGGAAGATCACCATGGTGATCGCCGGCCAGTCCGCGCGCCCGCAGGCGGTCATCTCGTTCATCGAGATGCCGAAGGCGCCGTCGCCGGCAAAGCCGATCACCGGCACCTCGGGATTGCCGATCTTGGCGCCCAGGATCGCCGGGAAGCCGTAGCCGCAGGGACCGAACAGGCCCGGCGCCAGGTATTTCCGCCCGGCCTCGAAGCTCGGATAGGCATTGCCGATGGCGCAGTTGTTGCCGATGTCGCTGCTGACGATCGCCTCCTTCGGCACCGCCTGCATGATCGCCCGCCAGGCCTGGCGCGGGCTCATCAGCCCGGCGTCGCGCGCCCGCGCCTCGGCGTTCCATTCCGTGCCCGGATCGTCATCCTCGTGGTCGAGGCTCGAGAGCTCCTGCGCCCAGCGGGACTTGGTCTGCGCGATCAGCGCCTTGCGCTCGGCCCGGCCGGCATCGCCCGCCGAGGGGGCAAGCTGCGCCAGGACGGCGCGCGCCACCTTGGCCGCGTCGCCCTGGATGCCCACGGTGACCTTCTTGGTCAGCCCGATGCGGTCGGCGTTGATGTCGACCTGGATGATCTTCGCCTGCTTCGGCCAGTAGTCGATGCCGTAGCCCGGCAGGGTCGAGAACGGGTTGAGCCGCGTCCCCAGCGCCAGCACCACGTCGGCCTTGGCGATCAACTCCATCGCCGCCTTCGAGCCGTTGTAGCCCAAGGGCCCGACCGCCAGCGGGTGGCTGCCCGGGAAGCTGTCGTTGTGCTGGTAGTTCGAGGCCACCGGCGCATCCAGCCGCTCGGCCAGTTTCGCCAGGTCCGGGATCGCACCCGACAGGACCACGCCGGCGCCCGACAGGATGACCGGGAAGTTCGCTTCCGACAGCAGCCTTGCCGCCTCGGCCACCGCCGCCTCGCCGCCCGCGGGCCGCTCGAAGCTGACCACCTGCGGCAGCTCGACGTCGATCACCTGGGTCCACATGTCGCGCGGGATGTTCATCTGCGCCGGCGCCGAGTTCCTCCAGGCCTGCATGATCACCCGGTTCAAGACCTCGGGGATGCGGGACGGGTCGCGCACCTCCTCCTGGTAGCAGACGCAATCGGCAAAGAGCCGCATCTGCTCCATCTCCTGGAAGCCGCCCTGGCCGATGGTCTTGTTCGCCGCCTGCGGCGTGACCAGCAGAAGCGGCGTGTGGTTCCAGTAGGCGGTCTTCACCGGCGTCACGAAGCCGGTCACCCCCGGCCCGTTCTGCGCGATCGCCATCGACATCTTGCCCGTCGAGCGCGTGAACCCGTCCGCCATCAGCCCGGCATTCGTCTCATGCGCGCAGTCCCAGAACGTGATCCCCGCCTTCGGGAACAAATCCGACACCGGCATCATCGCAGAACCGATGATCCCGAACGCATGCTCAATACCATGCAGTTGCAAAACCTTGATAAAGGCTTCCTCAGTGGTCATTCTCATGGCGATGGCTCCTTATGCGCGTTCGTCGCGGTAATGATAGAGTTTGTAGAGGCCCCATTGGCCGAGCCGGCGGAACGGCGTCCTCCAGCCTTCATGGGGCAGTTCGGTATTGAAGATCGGCAGCTCGGGCACGGCCTGGCCCGCCACCAGCTGCGCCATGCGGCGCCCGGCCTGGGCGGAATACATCACGCCGTTGCCGCCGTAGCCCAGGGCATAGAAGGCGCCGGGAAGGTCGGGCATGCCGGTGATGCGCGGCATCATGTCGTGGCTGACATCCACCCAGCCCCACCAGCTGTAGTCGAGCTCGATGCCGCGCAGGGCCGGGAACTTGCGATACATCCCCTCCTTCAGCGCCTGAAGATGCGCGGGATTGGCCGCGTCGCGGCCGGTGATCGCGGCGCGCGAGCCGATCTGCAGCCGGTTGTCGGGCAGCAGGCGGTAGTAGTGGCGCAGCGTCCTCGTATCGGTCAGCGGCGAGCCGGTGCGGATGCCCACGGCCTCGAGTTCGCCCGGCGTCAGCACGCGGGTCACGATGCTGTTCGACATGATCGGCATCAGCCGGTCCTTGAGCCGGGGATGCAGGCCGCGGGGCGCATAGGCCGCGGTCGCGACCGCCACGCGGCGGGCACGGACCGTGCCGCCCGGGGTACGCAGGTGATGCACCCCGCCCCGATACTCCCAGCCCTGCACCGGGCTGTCGACATGCACCCGGGCGCCCAGCTCGCGCGCCGCGCGCAGATAGCCGAAGGCCAGCTTCGCGGCATGGATGCCGACGCCGTCGGCCTCCCACAGGGCGCCATGCGCCTCGTGGTCGCGCACCACCTCGGCATGCAGCTGCTCGCGCGTCAGCATCCGGGCGTCATAGCCGAAGCTGTCGCGCAGGAGCGCCGCCTCGCGCTCCAGGCCCGGCATCACCGAGGCCTTGTGGGCGATGTAGTAATGCCCGCCGTCCTGGGGGTCGCACTGGATGTCGTGGTCGCGGATCAGGGCGCGGAACAGATCGAAGCCCTCGCAGACCTCGGCATGCAGCCGCTTCGCCACATCGAGGCCCCAGCGCTCGATCCACTGGCTGCGCTTGAGCCGGCCCGAGCTGACCTGGGCCTGGCCGCCGTTGCGGGTCGAGCAGCCATAGGCCACGCCATTGGCCTCCAGCACCACCGGCTTGATGCCGTGCTCCTTGGCCAGGTGCAGGGCACAGGACAGGCCGGTGTAGCCCGAGCCGATCACCACCACGTCGGCGTCGAGATCGCCGCGGACCGGGCCGTCGTCGGCGGGCGGCGGGCCCGCGGTGCCGATCCAGTAGGTCGGCGCGTAGTCGCTGCGCGGTCCCAGGTCCGGGGCCGTCATCGGATCGTAGAACGGGTCGAAGGGGACCGAGCCCGGGCGTTTTTCGATGACCTGCATGGCGGACCTCATTGCGCCGGAATGGCCGGGCGCTGCTTGCGGATGGCCTGCTTTTCCACCAGCTGACCGTCACGGATGCGGAACAGGTCGACGCCCTGGACCTCGGTCCGGGTGCCGTCGGGGTTGGTGGCGCGGAAGGTCCATTGGCTGACGCCGCGGGTGCCGTCCTCGGACAGGAAATGGCTGTGGTCGGCCCATTCGACGTCCGGCATGGTGGTCCAGACGGTCTCGAAGGCCTTGGCGATGGCGGGCTTGCCCTCGATGCGGTTGCCGTATTCGTTGTCGCCGGCGACGGTGTAGAACACGCAGTCATCGGCGAAATGCGTCATCACACCTTCGATGTCATGGCGGTTGAAGGCGTCGAAGGTCGCTTTCAGGTCGTCTGCGGTCAGCTTGCGGGTCATGGTTCGGATGCTCCTTTCCCGGGCGGTGGCGCGGGATCGCGCCTCCGGGACTGTCTTGCTTGGGGAATCGGGGTCGGGTCAGAGGGGCTGGATCAGATCTTGCCCTTCCAGGGGATCAGCGCCTTTTCGATGCGCCGGATCAGCATGTCGAAAGCAAAGGCCAGGATGCCGATCACGATGATGCCCATGATCACGGTGTCCGAGGCCAGGTATTCGGCCGAGTTCAGCACCATGAAGCCCAGGCCCCGCGAGGCGGCGACCATCTCGGCCGCGACCAGCGTGGTCCAGCCCACGCCGATGCCGATGCGCATGCCGGTGAAGATCTCGGGCAGCGCGGCCTTGAGGATGACGTGGAAGATCACCTGCAACTTGCTGGCGCCCATGGCATAGGCGGCGTGGATCTGTTCGGTCGAGACCGAGCGCACGCCGGCCCGGGCCGCGATGGCCATCGGCGCGAAGATCGCCAGGAAGATCAGGAAGACCTTGGGGAATTCGCCGATGCCAAGCCAGATGATGATCAGCGGCAGATAGGCCAGCGGCGGCAGCGGGCGATAGAATTCGATGATCGGATCCAGGATGCCGCGCACCCAGCGGTTCACGCCCATCAGGATGCCCAGCGGCACCGCGACGACCAGCGCCAGGAAGAAGGCGCCCAGCACCCGGCCGAGGCTGGCCAGCGTATGCTGCAGCAGGGTCGAGTTCGACACGCCCTCGGTCACGGCCAGCACGAACTTGCCCCAGACCGCGGCGGGGGACGGCAGGAACAGCGGTTTCACCCAGCCCATGCCGGTGACCAGGAACCACAAGCCGATCAGCGCGATGGCGGTGACCAGGCTGATCACGGCGCTGTTGCCGTCGCCGGGCGCGCCATAGGATACGCCGGGGCGGGCCGGCCGGGCGCGGGTCAGACGTTCAAGCATGGACCGCTTCCTTTTCGCCGGCGCGTTCGTCGCCATAGATGATGCCAAGGATCTGCTCCCTCATTTCGATGAAGTCGCGGCTGGACTTGATGGCGCGCGAGTCGCCCTCGGCCAGGAAGCGGCGGTTGAAGTCCAGCTCATAGGTGTGGGTGATGCGGCCGGGGCGCGGCGACATGACGATCAGCCGCGAGCCGAGAAACAGCGCCTCCTCGACCGAGTGGGTGATGAAGAAATACATCTTTTCGGTCTTTTGCCAGATGTGCAGCAAAAGCTCCTGCACCGTCTCGCGGGTCAGGGCGTCCAGCGCCGCCATCGGCTCGTCCATCAGCAGCATGGCCGGGTCGCAGGTCAGGGCGCGGGCGATGCCGACGCGCTGCTGCATGCCGCCCGACAGGTGATAGATCATGTGCTTGTGGAAGTCCTGCAGGCCGACCAGCGCCAGGTTCTTGACCGCGCGCTCGCGCCGGGTCCTGGCGTCGACGCCCTGCAGCTTCAGGCCGAATTCGACATTGTCGATGACATTCAGCCAGGGCAGCAGCGCGTGTTTCTGGAACACCACGCCGCGTTCGGGGCCGGGGCCGGCGACGGGGCGGCCGCCCAGCGTGATCTCGCCGGCCGAGGGGGCCATGAAGCCCGCCATCAGGTTCAAAAGCGTGGTCTTGCCACAGCCCGAGGCGCCCAGGGCAACGACGAAATCGCCGCTCTTGACCTCGAGGTTGACGCCCTTCAGCGCCGTGACCGGGGCGCCCTTGTGGTGGCCCGGATAGATCAGGTCGACATTCGAGACTTTCAGGGTCTGCATCTCAGCGGTCTTTCAGGGAAGGGGGTGAAAGGCTTGGGATGAGGCCCCGGGGATGGTCCCCCGGGGCATGCGGGGCATCACTTCGCGGCAGCCTGGGCGAAACTTGCGTTGACGAAGGGGGCATAGTCGTCCAGCGCCTTGTCGATCTGCTTCTGCTCGACCAGGAACCTGGCGCTTTCGCTGACGGCCTTCAGCGCGCCGCCGCCGAGCCAGGTCGCCGAGGCCTGTTCGGCCGCGTCGGGGAAGGACAGCATGCCCAGCGCCTCGACCACGCCGGCCGCTTCGCCGCCGATCAGCTTGACGATATTCGCGACCTGAGCCGAGTCGGCGGTCCAGGCGGCCTTGTTGGCGTTGTAATCGGCATAGGATGCCGCCAGCGCGTCGGTGAAGGCCTGCATGAATTCCGGGTTTTCCTTGGCGAAATCGGTCGAGACCACCAGCCCGTCGAAGGTCGGCACCGAGGCCGCGCCGATCTGTTCGCTGTCGGCGATGACCTTGCCGTCCTTCATCAGCTCGCTCAGCACCGGCGGCCAGACATAGGCGGCGTCGATGTCGCCACGCTGCCAGGCGGCCAGGATCTGCGGCGGCTTCATGTTCAGGATGTTGACCGAGCGCGGGTCGATCTTCCAGACCTGGTCCATGCCCACCAGCAGGTGGAAATGCGAGGTCGAGACGAAGGGCACCGCGACGTTCTTGCCGGCCAGATCCGCCGGGCTTTCGATGCCCGAGCCCGAGCGGGCGACCAGGGCCTCGGACTTGCCGATATTGTCGAGGATCCAGAACAGCTGCATCTCGACGCCGCGCGTGGTGGCGGCGGCGATCCCGGTCGAGCCGATGACGCCGACCGGCACATTGCCCGAGGCCAGCGCCGTCGAGATGTCGCCGCCCGAGGAGAACTGGCGCCAGTCGATCTTGTAGCCCGCCTTTTCGGCGGCCGCATCGATGCTGCCGTCGGCGATGGCATTGATGAAGGGGCCGACGATCTGCTGATAGCCGACGACCACCGTGGTCTCGGCCAGGGCCTGGCCGGTCAGGCCGGCACCGAAGGTCATCGCGGCCAGATAGACTCCGGCCCGGCTGAAATTGGTCATTCTGGGACTCCCTGTTCGTTGTCGTTGGCGGAGCTGGCCCTGCCGGCCGGTTCCTGCTGTGCTGGCGGTCCGTCGCCCCTGCGCATCGCTGGTCAGGTTGGTCATTCGGGCCCGCTTCTGTCTCGCGGTTCTGTCCGACCGCTTCTGCGACAAAATGTTGCAGGTGCGGCGCCGCAAGGATATGACCAGATGAAAGCAAAGATAGGTCCAGATGAGCGACCGCATCCCCGTCGAGATGTTCTTCCTGCGCGACAGCGAGGCAGGCACGCTGCAAGGCCGGCTTGCCGCGGCCATCGTGCAGGCAATCCTGGAAACACGGGCCCGGCCGGGGACGCGGCTGCCCTCGTCGCGGGGTCTGGCCGAGTCGCTCGGCATTTCGCGCATGACGGTGACGCTGGTCTATCAGGAGTTGATCAGCCAGGGCTATCTCGAGACGCGGGCGCGTTCGGGCATCATGGTGGCGGCGACGGTGCCGCATCGCCGGCTGCGGGTGCAGGAGCCCCTGCCGCGCGAGACCGCGCTGGACTGGGACAGCTGGCTTTCGGACCACCAGCCCCGGCAGCGGGTGATCCGCAAGCCGGCGAACTGGCGCGACTTCCGCTATCCCTTCATCTATGGGCAAAGCGACCCGGGGCTGTTTGACCACAACGCCTGGCGCGACTGCGCCCGCCGGGCCTGGGGGACGCGCGACTTCGGCGAGCTGGCCTCGGATTTCTACGGCGCCGACGATCCGATGCTGATCGACTATATCTGCTCGCATTCGCTGCCGCGCCGCGGCATCCACGCCCGGCCGGACGAGGTGCTGGTGACGCTGGGGGCGCAGAATGCGCTGTTCATCACCGTCGAGTTGCTGGCGCGCGGCGACCGGCTCGCGGTGACCGAGGATCCGGGCTATCCCGATTTTGCCGAGACCCTGCGCCGCGCCCACAGCCCGACCACCTTCCTCGACGTGGACGAAGGCGGGCTCGACCCGCAGATGCTGCCGCAGGGCACGCGGCTGGTGATCGTGACGCCCAGCCATAATATCCCGACCGGCGCCACCATGCCGCTGGCCCGGCGCCGCGAGTTGCTGGCCCGCGCCGCCGCGCATGACTTCCTGATCGTCGAAGACGACTATGATTTCGAGATGTCCTACCTGGCCCCGCCGGCCCCGGCGCTGAAGTCGCTCGACCGGGCCGGGCGGGTGATCTACATCGGCAGCTTCTCGAAATCGCTGTTTCCGGGATTGCGCATCGGCTACATGGTGGCCCCTGCCCCGCTGATCGCCCGGGCACGGGCGCTGCGGGCGATCATGCTGCGCCACCCGCCGAACCACCTGCAACGCATCACCGCCTATTTCCTGGCGCTGGGGCATTACGACGCCCATATCGTGCGGCTGCGCGGCGCGCTGAAGCGGCGCCGGGCGCTGATGGAGCAGGCCCTGGGCGAGACGCCGCTGCGCATCGCCGGCGTCGCGCGCTCGGGCGGCTCCAGCCTGTGGATCGAGGCCCCGGGCGGCATCGACAGCAGCCTGCTGGCGGAACGGCTGCAGCAGGACAGCGTGCTGATCGAGCCGGGCGAGGTCTTCTTCGAGACGCCGCCGGCCCCCTGCCCGTTCTTCCGGCTGGGCTATTCCTCGATCCGCGAAGCCGACATCCAGCCCGGCATCGCCCTGATCGCCCGCCGCGCCATGGAGCTTGCCCGGCAAACCCGGGCGGCCTGATCGGCGTGGTGGTCGCGCGGGACGGGGGGCTTTGCCCCCGCGCGTGCCGCGCTCCCCCAGGATATTTGGACAAGAAAGAAGCGCAATCCGCGACACCCGTCTGGCTTCTCTTTTGTGGAAAAATATCCTGCGGGGGTCCGGGGGCGCAAAGCCCCCGGCAGCAAGCGTGAAGGCGTCGGCAACGCTGCCGCGGCAAGCTGGCCAAGCCGGCGCAAACTCGGGTAAAAGCTGCGCCCTTGCGCCTCGACGGGGCGGAATGATAGACCGGGAAAAGTTCGACGGAGGGCGCGGCCTGCCGTGACCAGAAGTGATGACGCAACGTCCGACCAAGGGGAAAACACAGGCATGACGATGACACGGACCAGCTTTGACAAGGACGATCTGCTGGCCTGCGCCCGTGGCGAGCTGTTCGGTCCCGGCAATGCCCAGCTGCCCGAGCCGCCCATGCTGATGATGGACCGCATCACCGACATCTCGGCCGACCGCGGCGCGCATGGCAAGGGCCATGTCGTCGCCGAATTCGACATCACCCCCGACCTGTGGTTCTTCGCCTGCCACTTTCCCGGCAACCCGATCATGCCGGGCTGCCTGGGCCTTGACGGGCTGTGGCAGCTGACCGGCTTCAACCTGGGCTGGCGCGGCTGGCAGGGCCGCGGCTATGCGCTCGGCGTGGGCGAGGTCAAGCTGACCGGCATGGTCCGTCCCGACCGCAAGCTCTTGCGCTATTTCGTCGACTTCACCAAGGCGGTGCAGACCCGTCGCCTGACCATGGGCGTCGCCGACGGCCGGGTCGAGGCCGACGGCGAAACCATCTACGAGGTCAAGGACATGAAGGTGGCCCTGTCGGCCGCCTGACCCATGAACAAGGAGCACGCCATGCGCCGTGTCGTCATCACCGGGCTGGGCATCGTCTCTCCCATCGGCAACAATGCCACCGAGGTCACCGACAGCCTGCGCGCGGGCCGTTCGGGCATCGTCTTCGCCCCCGAATATGCCGAGCATGGCTTTCGCAGCCAGGTCCACGGCATGCCGCAGATCGTGCTCGAGGACCATATCGACAAGCGCAACCTGCGCTTCATGGGCGAAGGCGCGGCCTATAACTTCCTGGCCATGGAGCAGGCCATCGCCGATGCCGGGCTGACGCCGGAGGATGTCTCGAACGAACGCACCGGGCTGGTCATGGGCTCGGGCGGGCCCTCGACCTCGAACCTGTTCGACGCGCATCGCATCGTGATCGAGAAAGGCGCGCCGAAGCGTATGGGGCCGTTCATGGTCACGCGCTGCATGTCCTCGACCAATTCGGCCTGCCTGGCCACGCCCTTCAAGATTAAGGGCGTGAACTATTCCATCACCTCGGCCTGCTCGACCAGCGCGCATTGCGTCGGCAATGGCACCGAGCTGATCCAGATGGGCAAGCAGGACATCGTCTTCGCCGGCGGCGGCGAGGAACTGGACTGGACGCTCAGCTGCCTGTTCGACGCCATGGGCGCGATGTCCTCGAAATACAACGACACGCCGCAGACCGCCTCGCGCCCCTTCGACACCACCCGCGACGGCTTCGTCATCGCCGGCGGCGGCGGCGTGGTCGTGCTCGAGGAACTGGGCCATGCGCTGGCGCGCGGCGCCAGGATCTATGCCGAAGTCACCGGCTATGGCGCGACCAGCGACGGCTACGACATGGTGGCGCCGTCGGGCGAAGGCGGCGAGCGTTCGATGCGGCTGGCGCTCTCGACCCTGCCCGAGGGGCGCCGCGTCAGCTATGTCAATGCGCATGGCACCTCGACCCCGGTCGGCGACGTGGGCGAGATCAAGGCCCTGCGCCGGGTCTTCGGCGAGGGCGCGGTGCCGCCCGTCTCATCGACCAAGTCGCTGACCGGCCATTCGCTGGGCGCGACCGGCGTGCATGAGGCGATCTATTCGCTGCTGATGATGCAGAACGGCTTCATCGCCGCCTCGGCCAATATCACCGAGCTGGATCCCGAGATCCGGCCCGAGGAAATCGCGTGCGAGCGCGTCGACAATGTCGATTTCGATACGGTCCTTTCCAACAGTTTCGGTTTCGGCGGCACCAACGCGACGCTGGTCCTGTCGAAATACCGCGAATAAGCCAAGAAAAGGTTAAGCGATGGGCGATTTGATGAAGGGGAAACGCGGCCTGGTGATGGGGGTCGCGAATGACCGCTCGATCGCCTGGGGCATCGCGAAGGCGCTGGCCGACCAAGGTGCCGAGCTGGCCTTTTCCTATCAGGGCGAGGCTTTCGGCAAGCGGGTCGAGCCGCTGGCGCAGTCGCTGGGCTCGGACTTCCTGATGGATGTCGACGTGCTGAACGACGAATCGCTGGACGCGGCCTTTGCCCAGATCGAATCGCGCTGGGGCGGGCTGGATTTCCTGGTCCATGCCGTGGCCTTTTCCGACAAGAACGAGCTGACCGGGCGATTCATCAACACCACGCGCGACAACTTTAAGAATTCCTTGACGATTTCCTGCTATTCGCTGATCGACCTGGCCCGGCGGGCGCAGCCCCTGATGACGAATGGCGGCTCGATCATCACGCTGACCTATGCCGGCTCGAACCGGGTCACGCCGTTCTACAATGTCATGGGGGTGGCCAAGGCTGCGCTGGAATCGTCCGTCCGTTATCTTGCCAACGACCTCGGTCCCGACGGGATCCGCGTCAATGCGATCAGCCCCGGGCCGATGAAGACCCTGGCCGGCGCAGCCATCGGCGGCGCCCGCAAGACCTATCGCCATACCGAGGCGAATGCGCCCCTGCGCGCCAATGCCACGCTGGAGGCCATCGGCGGCACCGCGGTCTGGCTCTGCTCGGACTGGGGCGCCTGCACCACCGGCGAGATCGTGCTGGTCGACGGCGGCTATCACGTGCTGGGAATGCCGCAGTCGGACAACCTGTGATGGCGCTGGCGCATTTCCAGGCCGAGGACGGCACTCGCCTCGCCTATCGCGACGAGGGTGCCGGTCTGCCGGTGCTGGCGCTGTCGGGGCTGACCCGCAACGGCAGCGACTTCGACTATCTGGCGCCGCACCTGACTGGCGTGCGGCTGATCCGGCTGGACTATCGCGGCCGCGGCGCATCGGGCTGGTCGGGCGCCGACAGCTATACCGTCGCGCAAGAGGGCCGCGACGCGCTGCTGCTGCTGGATCACCTCGGGCTGGACAAGGTGGCGCTGCTCGGCACCTCGCGCGGGGGGCTGATCGGCATGTTGCTGGCGGCGGTGGCGCATGAGCGGCTGCTGGGCCTGTGCCTGAACGACGTCGGCGCGGTCCTGCAACGCGGCGGGCTGGACCGGATCAAGGATTACATCGGCCGCAACCCCTCGGCCACGACGCATGACGAACTGGCCGCGCGCCTGCCGGCGGTGATGCCGGGCTTTGCGCATGTCCCTGCCTCGCGCTGGCTCGAGGAGGCCCGCCGGCACTATCAGGAAACGCCCGCGGGGCTGCGGATCAATTACGACCCGGCGCTGCGCGATGCCTTCCTGGCCGGTTTCGAGGCGCCCGAGGTCGATCTCTGGCCGCTGTTCGACGCCGCGCGGGACCTGCCGCTGGCGCTGATCCGGGGCGCGAATTCGGACCTGCTGGCGCAGGAGACGGCGGCCGAGATGCAGCGCCGCCGCCCCGACATGATCCTGGCCGAAGTGCCCGACCGCGCGCATATCCCCTTCCTCGACGAGCCCGAGGCATTGCGGGCGATCACGGACTGGCTGGCGCTGATGCGCTAATCGGCGCGCCCCGGGCGTTCCACGCAGGGTTTCGCGCCGGGCTGTGAATGCAACCGCAAGGCATGGCAAACCTTTGTTTATGCGCCATTTCCCGGATTGCCGCAAGGGCATTCCGGGCATAGGCTGGTGGTGTTCCACTCCGGTTTTTCACGAGTATCGCCATGTCTGGCCCAACGGCATCCAATGTCGTGTTTGTCGCCCATCAGGACGACAGCATCCTGTTCATGGAACAGGCCCTGCACGCCGCCCTGACGCGCGGCGAACCCGTCACCACCGTCTTTCTCACCGCCGGCGACGCCGGCCGAGGCGCCGCCTATTGGCTGGGGCGCGAGGCGGGCGCCCGCGCCGCCATGTCCGAGATGACCGGCTCGACGCAATGGGTGACCGAGACCGTCACGCTGGGCGACAGCGGTTACCAGATCGTCACCAGCTACCTGGCCGACCAGCCCGGCGTCCGGCTGTATTTCTTGCGCCTGCCCGACGGCATGCTGCATGGCACCGGCTCGGACCGCTATGGCCGCGAGAGCCTGGAACAGCTGGTCGAGGGCGACCTGGAGCGGCTGCACAGCGTCGACGGCGCCGCCAGCTACGACCGCGCCCAGCTGGTCGAGCTGATGCGGCTGCTGATGGACACGCACCAGGCGACAAATGTGCTGATCCAGGACCATGTAAGCGTGTTTTCGCATGATGACCACAGCGACCACCGCGCCACGGCTTGGCTGGCGACGCTGGCCTTCCAGGGCTCGGACCCGGGCCGGGAACTGGTCGGTCATGTCGACTATGGCAGCCGCGCCCTGCCCGCCAATGTCCCGCCCGAGCTGCTGGAGCATTTCCGCGACATCTTCCGCGCCTATGCCGCGCATGACCCCCTGACGCAAAGCGGCCATACGCCCGAGGGCGAGCTGATCTTCGAGGCGCATTTCGAGGCCTGGCTGCAACGCGACCACCTGGTCGCCGACGTGCTGGACCTCTGGGCGCTGGACTTTACCCAGGTGCGCGGCGGCTGGCGGGTGCAGAACCATGTCCGCACGCTGGCCGATGTGGATGGCGACGGCCAGGCCGACGTGGTGGGCTTCGGCACGGGCCGGGTGCTGACCGCGCTTGCCGGCGACTATTGCTTCGCCGAGGCGACCGCCTGGTCCGAGGCCTTCACCAGCCGCAGCGGCTGGCGCAACGACCGGCACGAGCGCGAGATGGGCGACCTGAACGGCGACGGCCGCGCCGATATCGTGGGTTTCGGCGACAATGGCGTCACGGTGGCGCTGTCGAACGGCCAGGGCTTCACCGATGCCGGGCTGTGGCTTGCCGACATGGGCCAGCTTGCCGGCAACTGGCGCGTCGCCCGACATGAACGCGCGGTCGCGGACGTCGACGGCGACGGGCGCGACGACGTGATCGGCTTCGGCAATGGCGGCGTGCTGGTCGGCCTGTCCTCGGGCGCGGGGCTGGGGCCGGCACAGGTCTTCACGCGCGAATTCACCTATGCCGCCGGCTGGCGCAACGAGCTTCACGTCCGCGCCCTGGCCGATGTCGACGGCGACGGCCGCGCCGATATCGTGGGCTTTGGCGAGACCGGCGTGCAGGTGGCGCTGTCCACCGGCAGCCGCTTTGCCGCCAGCACGGTCTGGAGCGTCGAGTTTGCACGCGCCGGCGGCTGGGACGTGGCGCGGCACGAGCGCCTGCTGGCCGATGTGGACGGCGACGGCCGCGCCGACATCGTCGCCTTCGGCGAAACCGGCGTCGCGGTGGCGCTGTCGACCGGCGCGGGCTTTGCCACCGCCGAGATCTGGTCGGACGAGTTTGCCTTTGACGACGGCTGGCGCACCGACCGGCACGAGCGCATGCTGGCCGACGTGAACGGCGACGGCCGCGCCGATATCGTCGGCTTCGGCGAGGAATTCGTCGAGGTGGCGCTGTCGACCGGCACCGGCTTCGCCGCCCCGGTGCTGGCCGACGACTTCGCCGTCTGAGAATGCCCCTTGGCGACCCCCGGCCACCTCGGCTAAAGCCGGCAGAAGGGGGTGCCATGGATTTCAAGTGGCTCGAGGATTTCCTGTCGCTGGCCGAGACGCACAGCTTCTCGCGCTCGGCCGAGTTGCGCGGCGTCACGCAAAGCGCCTTTTCCCGCCGCATCCGCGCGCTCGAGGAATGGCTGGGCACCGACCTTTTGAACCGCGACAGCTATCCGGTGACGCTGACCCCCGAGGGCGTCGCCTTCCGCGAGACCGCCGAGGAGACGGTGCGGATGATCCAGGCCCGCCGCGCCGAATTCCGCGACCAGGCACGCAACCGCGGCGGCGAGATCAGTTTCCTGGCGCTGCACAGCCTGACCGTGACCTTCCTGCCCGGCTGGCTGATGCGGCTGAAATCCGCCGCCGGCCAGATGACCAGCCGCGTGAAGCCCGAGAATTTCGACCGCTGCATCGAGGCGCTGACCGAGGGCGGCTATGACTTCTTCCTGACCTATGCCCATCCGCAGGTGAACATTCCGCTGGATCCGGCCGGCTATCCGCATCTGGTGGTGGGCCAGGACAGCCTGGTCGCCGTGGCGCGTCCCGGCTGGCCGCGAGAATGGCTGACCGAGGGCATGCCGATGCTGAAATATTCGCGCGGCTCGTTCCTGAACGCCATGGCCCGCATCGCGCTGGCCCAGCCCGGCGCGCCGCTGGTCTATGTCGCGCATACCGACGAATCGAGCATGGCCGAGGCGCTGAAAAGCATGGCCGTGGCCGGGCATGGCATGGTCTGGATCCCGCGCCGGCTGGTCGAGGCCGAACTGGCTGCCCGACGGCTGGAAATCGTCGCACCCGAGCTGCCGATGCAGATCCGGCTCTACCGCAATGCCGCGCGCGGCCGCGGCATCACCGGCCGGGTCTGGCAGGCCGCCCGGCAGTCGGGCGAGGGCGAGGCGCGCTAGGGCTGTCCCGCCGGCTGCCTGCTGTCAGCGCAGTCCTTCGCAGAACCCCTTGATCCGCGCGCAGGCATCTTTCAGCACCGCGTCCGCGGTCGCGTAGGAGATGCGGAAATGCGGGCTGAGGCCGAAGGCCGCGCCGAACACCACCGCCACCCCGGTCTCGTCCAGCAGCGCGGTGGCGAATGCCTCGTCATCGGTGATCGGCGTGCCGCCGGCCGAGGTCTTGCCGATCAGCGGCGCAATCGAGGGATAGACGTAGAACGCCCCCTCGGGCACCGGGCAGGTGATGCCCGGGCAGGCGTTCAGCCCGGCCACCACCAGATCGCGCCGGCGCTGGAACACGGCGCGGCTTTCCGCGATGTAGTCCTGCGGGCCGGTCAGCGCCGCGAGCGCGGCATATTGGCTGATCGAGCAGGGATTCGAGGTCGATTGCGATTGCAGCTTGGCCATGGCGCCGATCAGCTCTTTCGGCCCGGCACCATAGCCGATGCGCCAGCCGGTCATGGCATAGGCCTTGCTGACGCCGTTCATGGTCAGCGTGCGCGATTTCAGCGCCGGCTCGACCTGGGCCGGGGTGACGAAGCGGAAATCGTCGAACACCAGATGCTCATAGATGTCATCGGCCAGCACCCAGACATGCGGATGGCGCAGCAGCACCTCGGTCAGGGCGCGCATATGCGATTCGCCATAGCCCGCCCCGGTCGGGTTCGAGGGCGAATTCAGGATCAGCCATTTCGTGTTCGGCGTGATCGCAGCCTCCAGCTGCTCGGGCGTGATGCGATAGCCGCTCTCCATCTCGGCCGGGACGATGACCGGGGTGCCGCCGGCCAGCAGCACCATGTCGGGATAGCTGACCCAATAGGGCGCCGGAATGATGACCTCGTCGCCCGGGTTCAGCGTCGCCATCAGGGCATTGTAGAGGATCTGCTTGCCGCCGGTGCCGACGCTGATCTCGGCCGGGCTATAGTCGAGGCCGTTTTCCCGCGCAAACTTGTCGCAGATGGCGCGTTTCAGCTCGGGGATGCCATCGACGGCGGTATAGCGGGTGTGGCCCTGGTCGATGGCGTCCTTGGCGGCCTCGCGGATATGGGCGGGGGTGTCGAAATCGGGCTCGCCAGCAGACAGGCTGATGATGTCGCGCCCCTCGGCGGCCAGTTCGCGGGCGCGGCCGGTGATGGCGATGGTCGGCGAGGGTTTGACGCGGGCGAGCGTCTGGGACAGAAAGCGCATCATCTTCATCCTGCGGCTGGGTCGCCTTGTCATAGGCATCCCCCCGCGGACAGGCAAGCCGGGGACGGCTGGGACGGGAACGGGCATGGACGAGCATGAGGCAAGGCTGAAGCGGTTGCGGATGCGCAGCTGGCGGCGCGGCACCAAGGAGATGGACCTGATCCTGGGCCCGTTCTCGGACAGCGATCTGGCCGGGCTGTCGCCCGCGGAGCTGGACCTTTACGAAGCATTGCTCGAGGAAAACGACCAGGATCTCTATCCCTGGATCACCGCGCGGCTGGGCGACGCCCGGCCCGGGCCCGCGGCGCTGTCGCCGCTGCTGGACCGCATCGCGCGTCATGCCCAGGGCAGGCTGGGGCCGAAATAGGCACAATTTTAGCAAACTGCGCCGGGATTAACCGAAGATTGGGGAATATGCTGCACCATGGCTGAAACGACGCCATGAACGGAAACCGCTTATGCAACAGCGCAGCCCTGCCCAGACGGTGCCCGCCCTGCGGCCCCTGCCACGCAGCAGCCGAAGCGAGGCTTATCTTGAAAGCCTCCAGATCCTGGAACGGCTGCACCGGCTTCTGCTGGACCTGGTCAAGGACGAATTCGAACGGCTGGGCCGGACGGATCTGACCCCGATCCAGGCCATGCTGATCTATAACCTCGGCACGGCCGAGGTGACGGCGGGGGAGTTGCGTTCGCGCGGGATGTATCAGGGCTCGAACGTCTCCTACAATCTCAAGAAGCTGGTCGAGCTGGGCTATGTCCATCACGAACGCTGCGAGATGGACCGCCGCTCGGTCCGGGTGCGGCTGACTCCCGACGGGCAGGAGGTGCGCGACTGCGTGGCCGCGCTTTTCACCCGCCATGCCGAGGGGCTGGAGCTGTCCGGCGTGCTGGACGACCCGCCCATCGAGGGGGTGAACCTGCAATGGCGCCGGGTCGAACGCTTCTGGGCCGAACAGATCCGCTACATCTATTGAGGCAACGCGCCGGCCCTCCGGCGCGGACTCGCGGCCGCCAAGGGCTTTCCTGGCGACCCCGGATATGCCCGGCCCGGCATGTATCGCCGGCGGGTCGGTCTCTCTCCCCGCCTGCGATCTGGGGGTGACGGGCCGGGCATATCCAGAAACGCCGCGCGCCTCAGCACTTGGCCCGGATCACCAGTGGCCGCTGTTCTCCATGCTGGCCCAGGGCTCTTGCGGCGGCAGGCTCTCGCCCTCTTGCAAGAGCTCGATCGAGACATTGTCGGGACTGCGCACGAAAGCCATGTGGCCGTCGCGCGGCGGCCGGTTGATGGTGACGCCCGCATCCATCAGCCTCTGGCACAGGTCGTAGATATTCTCGACACGATAGGCCAGATGCCCGAAATGCCGGCTGTCCGAGGGCAGCCCGTCGTCGCCATCCCAATTCCAGGTCAGTTCGACCGGACATTCCGGCTGTTCGGGCGGCGCCATGAAGACCAGGGTGAAGCGGCCCTTGTCGTTCTCGATGCGCCGGGTCTCCTCGAGCCCGAGCAGGCGAAAGAATGCCATCGTCTTGTCGAGGTCGAGCACGCGCACCATGGTGTGCAGATAACGGATCTTCATCGGCTTTCCTTTCCTTTGCGGCCGTCAGACTGGCATTGCCGCGGCATAACGGCAACCGGCGGCGCCGGGTTTCCTCGTTGATCGCGGCGCGGACATGCGCGACAAGACGGCAGCAGAAGGAAGGATTCCAGACATGCCGCTGACCCCCGAACAACAGGCCGAGATCGACGAGTTGCGCGCCACCCCGCGCCCCACCCTGCGCGCCGTGGCCGAGGGGATGGAGCGGCATCTCTACCAGGCGCATCCGGTGCTGGACCACGGGCTGGTGCGCGTCATCGACTATATGGGCGACGACAGCGCTATCACCCAGGCGGCGCGGGTCAGCTATGGCCGCGGCACCAAGTCGGTCAGCAATGACGAGGGGCTGATCCGCTATCTGATGCGGCACTGGCACTCGACCCCCTTCGAGATGTGCGAGGTCAAGTTCCACGTCAAGCTGCCGGTCTTCGTCGCCCGGCAATGGATCCGCCACCGCACCGCCAACGTGAACGAATATTCGGCGCGCTATTCGATCCTCGACCGCGAATTCTACATCCCGGCCCCGGAACAGCTGGCCGCGCAATCGACCGTGAACAACCAGGGCCGCGGCGAGGTGCTGCAGGGCGACGAGGCCGCGCGCGTCCTGGACCTGCTGCGCGAGGATGCGATGCGCAGCTATGACCATTACGAGGCGATGCTGAGCCAGGACGGCCAGCAGGGCCTTGCGCGCGAGCTGGCGCGGATGAACCTGCCGGCCAATGTCTATACGCAATGGTATTGGAAGGTGGACCTGCACAACCTGTTCCACTTCCTGCGCCTGCGCGCCGACGCCCATGCGCAATACGAGATCCGCGCCTATGCCGAGGCGATGTGCGGCATCGTCCGCGACTGGGTGCCGCTGGCCTATGCCGCCTTCGAGGATTACCGCCTGGGCGGGGTGCAGCTTTCCGCGAAAGGCGTCGAGGCCCTGAGGCGCCGCCTGTCGGGCGAGACGGTCACGCTGGAGAACAGCGGCATGAGCAAGGGCGAATGGCGCGAGTTCGAGGGGGTTTGGGGCTGAGCGGCACCGCAATGATTTTCAATAAATCGCTGCGACAGAGTCAATATATTTCGCGTTGACCCAGCGTCATCCAACGCCTCCCCTGTCCAGACCCCAACCTCGACAAAGGACAGCGAACAGGATGAACGCGACAATTCGGCTGGCTCTGGCCGCCTCGATGCTGATGGCCGGCGCAAGCCATGCGCAGGACACGCTTTCGATCGCCATGCTCATTCCGGGCAAGATCGACGACAACGGTTTCATGGAGGCCGGCTACAACGGCCTTCTGAAGATCGAGAAGCAGTTCGGCGCCGAGGTCGCCTATACCGACCAGGTGCAGCCGGAGCAGGACAAGCTGGAAGAGGCGCTGCGCGCCTTAGCCCAAAAGACCCCCGACATGGTGATCGCCCATGGCGGCCAGAACAACGAGGCCGCGAAGACCGTGGCGGCCGAGTTCCCGGAGATTCCCTTCGTCGTGGTGCAGGGCGGCGTGACCGGGACCAACCTATCGAGCTACGAGGTGCTGCAGGAGCACAGCGCCTGGCTCGGCGGTGCGGCGGCAGGGCTGCTGACGCAATCCGGCGTGGTCGGCCATATCTCTGGCATCCGGGTGCCTCCGGGGCTGAAGGGGCGCGGCGGCTTCTACAACGGGCTGATGCATACCAGGCCCGACGCGAAATTCCTGACGATCTTCGCCGGCAATCAGGACGATACCGACCTGGCCGCACGGGTGGCGAAGGCCGAGACCGAACAGGGCGCCGACATCATCTTCACCATGCTGAACGCCGGCCGCCAGGGCGCCACCGACGCCATGCGCGAGGCCGGCGCGAAGCAGATCGGCAATGTCATCGACTGGACCAAGGTCGAGCCCGATGTCTTCATCGCCTCGGCCATCGCCGATGTCAGCATTCCCAGCGTGCAGGCGGTGCAGGATCTGGCCGACGGCACCTGGAAGCCGGGCACGATCAAGCATATCGGGCTTGAAAATCCCGATGCGGTCTCGCTGACCCTGTCCGATGCCGTCCCGGCCGAGATCCGCAGCCGGATCGACACCCTGCGCGAGCAGATCGTAAAGGGAGAGATTGCGGTCTCGACCGAATATTCCGGGCCCGAACTCGAAATGTGACCGGCGGCTGCGGGCGGCGCCTAGAGCGCCGTCCACCCCCCATCCACCGAAATCGTCGTGCCGGTGATCTGATCCGCCGCCGGCGAGCACAGGAAGACCGCCGTGCCGCCGATCTGCCCGACCGTGGCGAATTCGCCCGAGGGCTGGCGCTGCAGCATGACCTTGGCGATCACCTCCTCGCGGCTCATGTTGTGGGTCTTCATCTGGTCGGGGATCTGCTTCTCGACGATCGGGGTCAGCACATAGCCCGGGCAGATCGCATTGCAGGTGATCGCCTCGCCGGCGGTCTCGAGCGCGGTCACCTTGGTCAGGCCGACGATGCCGTGCTTGGCCGCGACATAGGCCGACTTGAACGCGCTGGCCGTCAGCCCATGCGCCGAGGCGATGTTCACCACCCTGCCCCAGCCCGCCTTGCGCATCATCGGCAACGCCACCGCGGTGGTGTGGAAGGCCGAGCTGAGATTGATCGCGATGATCGCATTCCATTTCTCGACCGGGAAATCCGGGATCGGCGCGACATGCTGGATGCCGGCATTGTTGACCAGGATGTCGCAGGCGCCGGCCTGCTCGATCAGCGCCCGGCACTGCTCGCCCTTCGACATATCGGCCTGGATATAGCGCACCTTGACGCCATGCTCGCGCGCCAGGCTTTCGGCCAGGGCGTGGTCCTCGGGCGCGTCGGTAAAGCTGTTCAGCACCAGGTCGGCGCCGGCGCGGGCCAGCTCATGCGCGATGCCCAGCCCGATGCCCGAGTTGGAGCCCGTCACCACCGCCGTCTTGCCGCTGAGGAATTTCTCGAACATCGCTGCCTCTCCTGCATGCCGTGTCGCCTGGGCGGCAGCATGGGGAAATTGCGCCGCCGCGGCAAGGGCGCCCGCGCCAGGGCCGAAAGCCACCCGCAGCCCCGGCGAAACCACCGTTTCGCTTCACATTTTCGCGTGATCGATTCCCTTGCCGGCGCGCGCCGATTCCGGCGCCGCCGACTGGCGGGAACCCCAATAAAAAAAGCGCCCGCACGAGGCGGGCGCAAGTCATGAGGCAGGTTTCATACAGGCAAGAAACCTATCGAGCAGTGCCTTATCTATACGCTTTTCCCCCCATGAGTCCAAGGCTCAAGTTTGCCTCATGGTGAACGGCCGGTTAATCTCGGCGCCAACAACATCAGCGACCCGGAAAACAGGGCCTTCGAGCATGCGATTCTTCAAATTTGCTAACGAATCCGCGATCTGGCGGCGAATCGCGCTTTGCGTGTGTGTTGCATCCATGCCGCTGGCAAGCCTCGCCGAGCCCATGCATGCCATTGCAATGTATGGAGAACCTGCGCTGGAGCCGGGCTTTTCCGCCCTGCCCTACGTCAATCCGGACGCACCCAAGGGCGGCACGATTCGCCTGGCCGAGACCGGCAGCTTCGATTCGCTGAATCCCTGGATCCTGATGGGAAACCCGGTCTGGCCGATCTTCACCCAGCCCGGCCTTCTGACCGAGTCGCTGATGATGCGCTCGATCGACGAGCCCTTCACGCTATACGGGCTTCTGGCCGAAAGCGTCGAGACCGACCCGGACCGAAGCTGGGTCGAATTCACCCTGCGCCCCGAGGCGCGCTTCTCGGACGGCGCGCCCGTGACCATCGAGGACGTCATGTGGTCATATGAGACGCTCGGGACCAAGGGCCACCCGCGCTATACCGCCGTCTGGTCCAAGGTCGCGAAGATGGAGAGAACCGGCCCGCGCTCGGTCCGCTTCACCTTCAACACCCGCGACCGCGAGCTTGCCATGCTGATGGGCATGCGGCCGATCCTGAAGAAGGCGCAATGGCAGGGCCGCGACTTCGACCGCTCCAGCCTGATGGCGCCCATCGGCTCGGGGCCCTATGTCATCGACAAGGTCGATCCCGGCCGCGCGATCAGCTTCCGCCGCAACCCGGATTACTGGGGCCGCGACCTGCCCGTCACCCGCGGCATGTATAATTTCGACGTGATCCGCTATGATTATTTCGCCGATGCCTCGACCATGTTCGAGGCCTTCAAGGCCGGCGAGATCGACGTCTGGCGCGAGCTGGTCGCGGCGCGCTGGGACCGCGACTTCGACTTTCCCGCCATCCGCGACGGCCGCGTGGTCAAGTCCGAGATCGCGCATCAGCGCCCTTCGGGCATCATCGGGCTGGTGATGAACACGCGCAATCCGCTGTTTGCCGACTGGCGGGTGCGCCAGGCGATGATCGAGGCCTTCAACTATCGCTTCATCAACATGACGCTGTCGGGCGGCAAGGACCCGCGGATCACCAGCTATTTCTCGAACTCGGACCTGGGCATGCAGCCCGGACCCGCCACGGGGCGCGAGGCGGACCTGCTGGCGCCCTTTGCCGCCCAGCTGCCACCCGGCACGCTGACCGGCTACAGCCTGCCCGAGGGCGGCACCCGCGCCATCGACCGCCAGGGCATCCGCGCCGCGCTGGACCTGCTGCGGCAGGCCGGCTGGCGCGTGCAGGACGGCGAATTGCGCGACGCTCAAGGCGCCCCCTTCCGCTTCGAGATCCTGCTGAACCAGTCCGGCAGCGCCATGCGCACCAGCGCCGAGACCCGGCAGATCGTCGACATCTTCGTCGAATCGCTGCGCAACCTGGGCATCCGGCCGCAGGTGACGCTGCTCGACGCCGCGCAATATGTCGAGCGGACCAACAATTACCAGTTCGACATGACCTGGTATGAACGCGGCCTGTCGCTGTCGCCCGGCAACGAACAGCTGCTCTATTGGGGCCGCAGCGGTGTCACCGCGACCGGCAGCAAGAACTGGATGGGCATGGATTCGCCCGCCGCCGAGGCGATGATCGCCGAGATGACCCAGGCCCGCAGCGATGCGGATTTCCATGCCGCGGTCCGGGCGCTTGACCGGATCTTGACCGCCGGGCGCTATGTCATCCCGGTCAGCTATTCGCGCATTTCGCGCTTGGCCCATGCCTCTCGTCTGGATTATCCTGAAAACACGCCGCTTTACGGGGACTGGCCGGGGTTCATGCCGGAAACCTGGTGGCAGGAGGAGAAGAAATGAAGACCGTTCGCATCGCAACCTTGCTGGCTGTCCTGGCGTTGGCCGGATGCAATACCGTCGCCGGCGTCGGCGAGGACATCACCGGCGCCTCGCGCATGGTGCAGGGTGGCATAGGAGGAGGCGGCTACTGATGAGATGGAGCAATGTCCAGGCGAACTGGCCCGCCTTCTACGAGGCGATCACCGAGAAATGGCCCGAGGCCGACGAGGATGAGTTGGACGAGATCGACGGCGACCAGCGCGCCTTCATCCGCTATATCGCCGAGGTGACCGGCCAGGAGATCGCCGAGACCAAGGACGAGATCCGCGAATGGCTGGCGGGAGAGATCCCCTCAGACGTGGTCATGGATCCGATCCACGACGGCCATTCCCTCGCGTTGTCGGCGAAATTCGTCGGCGAGGGCGAAGATGAATATGACGACGACGCCCGCTTCGGCGACGATGACGAGATCCGCGGCGATGGCGACCTGAACGACCCGCGCTGACGGCGGCGCGGAACCCGCCCGCCCCCGCCGCGTTCCATTTCCAACCGCCTGAGCGGCTTGCACAAATGGGAGGAAGGCATGAAGGGCATCATCGCGTGGTTTCTGGGGGTCCCGATCTTCGTGATCATCCTGCTCTACCTGACCGGCGTCTTCTGATCCGCCCGTTCCGATCGGGTAGCCGCCGCCGTCCTGCCAGGCATTGATCGCGGCGGCGGGCTTTGGCATGAGGGCGCTGTGCTGACGGCGCCCTTGCCGAGCCCCAACCCAAAGGATCGAACATGTCCGAGATCAAACGCATCGAGACCGGCGCCCGCATGAGCCAGGCCGTGGTCTATAACGGCATCGTCTACCTGGCTGGCCAGGTCGGCAAGCCCGGCGAATCGGTGACCGAGCAGACCCGCGAAGTGCTGGCCCAGATCGACCGCCTGCTGGCCGAATGCGGCTCGGACAAGACCCGCATCCTGACGGCGCAGGTCTGGATGGCCGACATGGCCGATTTTGCCGAGATGAACGCGGTCTGGGACGCCTGGGTGCCCGCCGGCCAGACCCCGGCCCGCGCCACCGGCGAAGCCAAGCTCGCCACCCCCGATTACAAGGTCGAGATCATCGTGGTCGCGGCGCAGAGCTGATCGCACCCATCACGGAACGCGCGGCGCGCAGGCCCGGAGCCTCGCCGCCGCGCCCCAGCCGCTGCATGGTCAACTCCATCGCGGCAATCTGCCGGGCGCGCTCCTCGGGATCCTCGACCAGCCGATAAAGCGCCTGCGACATCGGCCCCGGCTGGCAGGCCCGGCCCAGGAATTCCGGCACCACCCGCGTCTCGCTGACCAGATTGACCAGGGTGACGGTGTCCGTCTTCAGCAGCAGCCCGATGATCAGCCGGCTGAGCGGCGCCACATCATAGCCGATCACCATCGGCACGTCATTCGCCGCCAGGTCCAGACTGACCGTGCCCGAGGCCGCCAGCGCCAGGTCGGCCGCGGCAAAGGCCGCGCGTTTCTCCTCGGCGCCCTCGACCACGATCGGCGCGGTCGGCCAGCGCTGCGCCATGTCATGCACCAGCCCCGCGACGCCGCGCACCGTCGGGATCACCACCCGGATCTCGGGCACCCGGTCGCGCAGCCGGATCAGCGCCTCGTCGAAGCGCGGACCCAGCCGGCCGACCTCGCTGCGGCGCGAGCCCGGTAGGCATAGCACCAGCGGCGTCTCGGGCGCGATGCCGTGGGCGGTGCGGAAGCCGGCGGCCTCCTCGGCGCTGGCGACGGGCTCGGCCGCAATGGGATGGCCGACGAAATCGCAGCTCATGCCGGCGGCCCGCATCAACGGCGGCTCGAAGGGCAGGATCGCCAGCACATGGTCGATGACCTGGGCCATCTTCTGCGCCCGCCCCGGCCGCCAGGCCCAGACCGAAGGCGCGACGTAGTGGATGGTGCGCAGCTCGGGGTTCAGCGCACGGGCCTCGCGCGCCACCCGCAGGCAGAAATCCGGGCTGTCGATGGTGATCAGCGCATCCGGCCGCGCCTCGGCGACGGCTTGCGCCGTCTCGCGGATGCGGGCCTTCAGCGCGCGATATTTCGGCAGCACCTCCCAGATGCCCATCAGGCTGAGCTCGTCCATCGGAAAGCGGCTCTCCAGCCCCTCGGCCGCCATCGCCGGCCCGCCGACGCCGGTAAAGCCGGCCCCGGGGTCGAGCTGCTTCAGCCCGGCCATCAAGGCCCCGCCCAGGTTGTCGCCCGAAGGCTCGCCGGCGATCAGGAAGAACTTCATCGCGCCGCTCCGCTTGCCATGTTCCATGGGTATTTGAAGAGCAAAGAAGCCATGCGGGCCTCTTCGTTGCCCAAATGCCCGCCCGCCGCTGCCGCGGCACCGTCCTTCATCTCTCTGGGAAACGGCGAAGCAGGCGGCTTTCCGTTTTCCAAATACCCATTCACCCCCGCGCCCAGAGGAACAGCCCGGCCGATTCGGCGCGGGCGATCGCCTCGGCGCGTTCCAGCAGGATGACGCTTCCGGCCTGCCAGGCGATGCCGGCGAGGCCCGCCTCGGCGGCCTGGCTGACGGTGTCGGGACCGATGGTCGGCAGGTCGATGCGACGATCCTGTCCCGGCTTCGGCGCCTTGTAGAGCACGCCGCCGGCGCCCTTGGGATCGGGTTTCAGCCCGGCATGCGCCTTGGCGAAGTCCAGCATGGCCTGGGTGCCGGGCAGCGCCTCGACCGCCAGGCACAACCCTTGCGCCACCACTGCCCCCTGGCCGATGTCGAGCGCGCCGAGACCGGCGACGATCTCGGCCGCGCGGGCGGCGTCCTTCTGGTCGCGGGGGCTGGGGGTGCCGGTCAGAACGCCCTCTTGCGGCACGAGATCGGGCAAGATTTCATCGACGGATCTGATGGCTATGCCGGACTCCTCGAAAACGTCGAGCACGGCGCGCAGCGCGGCGTCGTCGCCCGACTGCATGCCCATCAGGATGCGCGGCACGATGGTCATGGTGCGGGGGTCGAACAGGTCCGGCTCGATGCGCGGCCGGCGGATGGCGCCGGCAAAGACCACCTGCGTCACGCCCTGGTCGGCCAGCTCGTCCAGGAAGGGCACCAGCCGCTCCAGCCGGAACGGCCGCGCCTCGACCTGCGGCTTCAGGTGATCCAGCGCATAGACCAGCGGCTGGTCCAGCGCGGCGGCGACGGCGGGGGCCAGCAGGCCCTCGCCCGCGATCAGGGCGATGCGGCTCATGGGTGCGGCGCCAGGAAGCTGCGGTCCGAGGGGCCGAGGATGAAATCCAGCACCTCGCGCACCATCGGGCCATGGTCCTGATCGACCATGTGGCGGGCGGTGTCGCGGAAGCTGCCGTGGCCCAGCTTGCCCAGCATGTCGCGCAGCGCGTGGATTTCCTCGCGCGAGGCGCCGCGGCGCTTCAGCCCGACCAGGTTCAGCCCATCGAGATGGCCGCGCGGCCCCTGCACCAAGCCGAAGGGGATCACGTCCGCCGTCACCATGGTCACCGCGCCGATCATGGCGCCGCGGCCGATGCGCACCCATTGGTGCACGCCGGACAGGCCGCCGATAATGACGTCGTCTTCCAGATGGCAATGGCCGGCCACCGAGGCATTGTTCACCAGGATCACCCGGTCGCCGATCTGGCAGTCGTGGGCCACATGGCTGCCGGCCATGAACAGCCCGTCGTCGCCGACGCGGGTGACGCCGCCGCCGCCCTCGGTGCCGGGATTCATCGTCACATATTCGCGGATGCGGTTGCGGGCGCCGATCTCCAGCCGCACCTTCTCGCCGCGGAACTTCAGGTCCTGCGGCACCTCGCCGATCGAGGCAAAGGGGAACACCACCGTCTCGTCCCCGATCGCGGTGTCGCCGGCGATCACGACATGGGATTTCAGCACCACGCCGCGCCCCAGCCTGACCTCGGGGCCGAGGACGCAGAACGGGCCGATCTCGCAATCCGCGCCGATCACGGCGGCGGGGTCGATCACGGCCGAGGGATGGACCCGGGCGTCAGCCATTGTCGCCACGGTTCAACATGGCCATGACCTCGGCCTCGGCGGCAAGCTGGCCGTTGACCATGGCGCGGCCCTCGAATTTCCAGACCTTGCCGCCACCGCGCAGGGTCTTCATGTGCAATTCCAGCACGTCCCCCGGCACCACCTTCTGGCGAAAGCGGCATTTGTCGATGGACATGAAATAGGTGCCCATGCCCTTGCCGGCCAAGTCCAGAGAGACGCCGACCAGCACGGCGGCGGCCTGGGCCATGGCCTCGATGATCAGCACGCCCGGCATGACCGGCTCTTGCGGGAAATGCCCCTCGAAATGCGGCTCGTTCGAGGTCACGTTCTTGACCCCGACGCAGCTTTCCATCGGCACGATGTCGCGCACCTTGTCCACCAGCAGGAAAGGATAGCGATGCGGCAGGATGCGCTTGATCGCGGCCAGATCGACTTCGGTCGGCGGGATATAGGCGGTCTCGTCGGAAGCCATGCGGTCCTCTTGGAATGTTTTCATTTGCCTAGCAACGGGGCCGCGAATTGGCAAGTTTCAGGCGCGGCTGCCCAGCAGGCGCCCGCGCCCCTCGGCCAGCCAGCCGGCCAAGGCCAGCGCCGCGATCAGCGCCAGCCAGGCCCAGCCCGGCAGCAGCGGGCGATGCGTCATGCCGCTGACCGAGGCCGCGTCGCGCGGCGTGATCGCGATCCACGGCCCGGCCACGCCCTGGCCATGGGCGGGACGGCCCTCGCGCACGCTGCGCAGGCCGGGCATGCCCTCGGCCAGGCGCAGGACGGTGCCGTTCGTGGCCTCGGCCAGGGGCGCCAGCGCGGCGGGTGTCGCCACGGTTTCCTCGAATTCGCGGGGGGCGGCGGGGCCAAGGGCTACGACGCGGCTGATCGCGCCGTCGCTCAGCCGGTAGAGCCCCGGCCCCGGCGCCGTCCAGCGCGCGGTGAAGCGACCGGGGCCGGCCTCGGTCAGGGCCAGGTCCTCGGTCTTGCCATCGGGGTGGGTGATGCGCACCGGGCCGGCGGTCGCGTCCATGGTGCGGCGGGTGACGGTGACGCCAAGGTCCGAGACATCGGCCAGCAGCGCCTCTTCTTCCAGGTCGGGCTCCTGCATCGACCAATGCGCGATGCGGCGCAAAAGCTCGAGCTGCGGCCCGCCGCCCTCGAAACCCCGGCCCCAGAGCCAGACCTGGTCCGAGGTCAGCAGCGCCACTCGCCCCTTGCCGACCCGGTTCAGGATCAAGAGCGGTTCGTCATTGGCGCCGGTCATCACCACATGCGCGCGCGGGTCGGGGATCACCTGCGACATGCGCAGCCAGCGGCCCCAATGGCTATCCGAGCCCTGAACCGGCGCGCCGGTCAGGCCGGCGGTGACCGGATGGCGCTGGCCGTCCTCGGTCAGGCGCGGCAGGAAGGGCTCGTCATAGACCCGGCCGGTCGGGCGCGCCGGGATGATCGCGCCCATGGGCGACAGATTCAGGCTTTCCACCGTGGACATCTCGGGCCCGGCCGAGACCAGAACCGCGCCGCCCTCTTCGACGTAGCGGCGGATGTTTTCATAATATTGCGGCATCAGGATGCCGCGCACCCGGTCGCGGTCGAAGATGATCAGGTCGAAATCCTTGATCCGCTCCATGAACAGCTCTTGGGTCGGAAAGGCGATCAGCGACATCTCGTCGACGGGGACCGCGTCCATCTTGTCCGGCGGCCGCAGGATGGTGAAATGGATCAGGTCCACGTTCGCATCGGATTTCAACAGGTTGCGCCAGGTTCTTTCGCCGGCATGCGGCGCGCCCGAGACCAGCAGCACCCGCAGCCGGTCGCGCACGCCCTGGATCTGGATCGCGGCGGCATTGTTGCGGTCGGTCAGTTCCGGCGTGGCGGCTTCGGGCGCGTCGAAGCCGATCGAGACCACGTTCTGGCCGGCATGTTTCGGCACCACCGGCAGGTCCAGCGTCACGCCGGGCGGCAGGTCCAGGCCGCGCAAGGGCTCGCCGTCCAGGGCCACGCGCAGCCGCGCCGGAGCCTGGGCGACCTCGGGCGGAACGGCGCCCTGGTCCTCGACGCGCAGGCGGATGGTCACGGGCTTGTCGATCAGGCCGTAGGCGGGCGCTTCCTCGATCACCAGACGGCGATCCCAGTCGCGATCCTCACCGGTCAGCAGCACCTGCACCGGCGCCGGGGCCGCGGCGGGGATCATCGCCCGGTCATGGGCAAGGCCATCGGTCACGGCAATGACGCCCGCGACGCGGCCCTGCGGCTCGGCCGCAAGGGCCCGGGTCAGCGCCGCGCCCAGAGCCGTGCCGTCCGGGTCGTCGCCCACCGTCACCCGGCGGATCTCGGTATCCGGCAGGGCGGAAAGCTGGCGCGTCATCTCGGCCACGGCCGCATCGGTCTGGGCGGCGCGGCCGCGCAGATCCTGGCTGGCGCTGCGGTCGTCGAGCAGGATCACGATATCCGAGAGCTTGTCGCGGATGCCCGATTCCAGCGCCGGCCCGGTCAGCGCCGCCGCCACCGCAAGCCCGGCGAGCCCACGCAAAAGCCAGCCGCGCAGCCCCCGCCACAGCGACCACAGCGCGACCAGCCCCGCCAGCACGGCCAGGGCGCCGACCAGCGGCCAGGGCAGCAGCGGATCGAAGGCCAGCCCGCTCATTGCGACATCTCCTCGCCGCGCAACCTTTCGAGCAAGGCCGGGACATGCACTTGATCCGACTTGTAATTCCCGGTCAGCACATACATCACCAGATTGACGCCGAAGCGGTTCGCCATCTCGCGCTGATGCTCGGCGTCGAAGCCGGAGCCGATGCTGAACATGGGCAGGCCGCCCTCATCCACCGCCCAAGCCTCGGCCCAGGCATTGCCGCCGATGATGACCGGCGAGACGCCGTCGTTGAGGTTGCGGAAGGGCACGCCCTCGGCCGCCTCGGCGCCGGCGGGCGGGGCCTCGGCCCAGACCGGGTTGCCCTGATAGCGGCCGGGGAAATCCTTGAGCAGGTAGAAGGTGCGCGTCAGCACATGGTCGGCCGGGATCGGCGCCAGCGGCGGAATATCCAGCGGCGCCGCCAGTCGTTGCAGCGCGGCCGAGCCGTCCGGCCCGCCCAGGCCCGCGATGTCGCCGTCGCGGGTGTCGAACAGGATCATCCCGCCCGAGCGCAGGAAATGGTTCATCCGCACATAGGCCTGCGGCGAGGGTGCGGGCTGGCTGTCGGTGACCGGCCAGTAGAGAAAGGTCAGCAGCGACAGGTCGTCGCTGTCGGGGTCGATGCCAACGGGCGGGCCGGGCTCGACCGTGGTGCGTTGGGTCAGCACCTGCGAGAGGCCGCGCAGCCCCGCCTCGGAGGCGATATCGACATCGGCGTCGCCTGTGATCACATAGGCCAGCGTCACCTCGTCGGCGGCGCGGGTCAGGCGCGGGTCGGGCGCCTCTTGCGCGCCAAGCGCCGCGGCCCAGAGCAGTGCGGCCAGGAACGCGAGCCATCTCATGCAAGCCCCCTGTCCGGTCTGCTGCGGCGCGTGCCCCGTTGCAGCCAGGCGCTGCCCAGGGCGTCCAGCGCGAACAGCGCCGCCGCGAAGGCCAGCAGCCAGCCGCGCAGATCCAGCCCGGGCGCCTCGGCCGCGCTTTCGATGCGGGCGCCGGGCCATTCGGCCAGCGCCATGGCGCCGCCGGCGTTCAGCGCCGCCATGCGCTCGCCGCCGCGATACAGCCCGGCCGGTGCGCCCGGCGCCGGCCCCTGCGCGAAATCGGCGGCGGCGACCGGCACCGGATCGGCGGGCGGCGCAGCGCGGCCGAAGCCGTCCAGCACCAGCTCGGGCAGCCAGAAGGGCTGCTCGGCCTGGTCCTTTTCCGGCTCGGCCAGGCTGACGCGGGCGCTACGCACCAGCCGGTCCAGCATCTCGACGAACAGGCCCGACAGCGCCAGCGAGGACCACTCGGCATTCGCCGTGGTATGGAACAGCACCAGCTGCCCCTGCCCCAGCGCCGCGCGCGTGACCAGCGGCGTGCCGTCGGTCAGCTGGGCGATGCTGCGCTCGGCCAGATCCGGCGCCGGCTCGGCCAAGAGCTGCGCGCGCACGGTGGCATCCCTGGGCACGGCCAAGCCGGCGAACAGGCCCTCGGGGGCGAAAGGCGCGATGCCGCGCGGGTCGCCCCAGCTCAACGCGCCGCCGATGTCGCGGCCGCCGGCGCGCAGGCGCACGGGCAGCAGCGGCTCCTCGGACAGCCGGTCCGAAGCCGCCATGCGCGGTCCGGCGAAGCGGATCAAGAGCCCGCCTTTCTCGACCCATTCCCGCAGCGCCGGCTCCTCGGGCAGGCTCAACTGGTCGGCGATGACGATGACGTCGGGCGCGGCTTGCAGCACGTCGCCCAGGCCGCCCTCGATCAGGTCGGTCGAGGGCGCCAGAGCCCGGCGCAGGTAATGCAGGGGCGAGAGCAGCCGCTGCCCCTCGCTGGCGCGGTCGTCGCCGACCAGCGCCACCTTGCGCCGGCGCAGGCTGTCGTCGGCCAGCACCACGGCACCGGCGGAAGCCTGGCCCTCGATCTCGTAGCGGGTGACGCGGTTGCGCAGTTCCGAAGGCAGGTCGATCGGCACCGGATGGCTGGCTACGCCGGCCTGGGTTTCCGCCGCCCCGGGCTTCAGCCGCGCCAGTTCGCGCGGCGTGCCCTGCGGGTCGAGACCGATGGCCAGCACGTCGGGCGCCGCGCCGCCGGTCGTGCGCAAGAGCAGCGCCGGCCGGTCGCCGGTCCCGGTTTGCAGCGACAGGCGCGGGCCCTGCGGCGGCACCACGCTGACCGGCCCGCGCGCGGCAAGCGCATCGAGCCATGCGGCGCGGTGGTCATGCTCCAGCCCGTCGCTGAGCCACAGGGTCGAGAAGCGCGCCGGCGCCTCGGCCAGCACGGCCGGCGGATCGGCGGGATAGCGCGTCTCCCAGGCCGCGGGACGCAGCGCACGCAGTTGCGCGGCAAGCTCGGGCGCCGGCTGGAAGGGCAGCGCGCCGGCGGCCTGCCCGTCCGCGACCAGCAGCGCCGCCGGCTGGCCGGCCGCGCCCGCCGCGTCCAGCGCCCGCAGCGCACGGTCCTGGCGCTGCGCCCAGTCGGGGGCGGCAGCCCAGCCGGCATCCATCACGATCAGCAAGGGCCCCTGCCCGCCCTGGTCCGGCGCCGGCTTCCAGACCGGGCCGGCAAAGCCCAGGATCAGCGCCGCAATCGCCAGCACCCGCAGCAGCAGCAGCCACCAGGGCGTGTGCCGCGCCACCGGACGCGCATCCCGAAGGCCCAAAAGCAGCCGGGTGCCCGGGAATCGCACCTGCCGCGGCGAAGGCGGCATGGCGCGCAGGATCAGCCACAGCACCGGCAGCGCCACCAGCGCCGACAGGATCCAGGGCGCGACGAAGCCGATGGGGCCCAGGACCAGCATCAGCCCTCCAGCACCGACCAGAGCCACAACAGCGCCTGCGCGGGCGGCTGGCCGGTGTCATGCGTGCCGAAATGCCAGCCCGAGGCCAGCGCGGCGCGGGAAAGCAGCGCGCGCCGCTCGGCCAGCCGCGCCAGATAGGCGTCGCGCAGCCCGGCCGCGTCGCGCGTATCGTGCCGCAGCGCGCCCGAGCCCGAGCGGAACAGCACCGCCCCCTCCCAGGGAAAGCCCTCTTCGTCGGGGTCGAGCACCTGCATCAGCGCCCCGCCGATCCCCAGCCCGGCCGCATGCGCGAGATAATCCAGCACCGGCTGCGGATCGCCCAGGAAATCGTCGAAAAGCACCACGCGCTGACCCGGCCGCAGCGCCTCGGCCGGCGGCGCATCCTCGTCGCCCGGCAGCGCCGGGCGCGAGACCAGCGCCTCGGCGATGCGCTCGGCCTGCATCCGGCCGGGGCGCGGCAGTTGCCCGGCCAGCGCCACGCGCTCGCCCCCCGCCAGCAGCGCCATGCCCAGCGCCAGCGCCAGCAGGTCGGCGCGGTCGCGCTTGGCTGGTCGCGACGGCGCGCCGGCGTAATCCATGCCCGCGGCCGCGGAAACCCAAAGCGAGGCCGATTGCGCCACCTGCGCCTCGCGGTCGCGGACGAACTGCCCGTCCGAGCGGGCCGAGCGGCGCCAGTCGATGCTGCGCGCGGTGTCGCCGGCCGTCGCCGGGCGGTATTGCCAGAAATCCTCGCCCGTGCCGGCGCGGCGCTGGCCATGGGCGCCGGGAACCAGCGCCGCCGCCAGCCGCTCGGCCGAGAGCATCAGCGCCGGCAGGCCGGCCGAGGCCGCCTCGGCCCCCGCCCGCAGCTGGTCGGGGCGCGTGTTCACGCCGCGGCCCGCATCCGGTCGCCCAGCAGCCGGGCGATGACGCCTTCGATGGTTTCGCCGCGGGCGCGGGCGGCAAAGCTCAACGCCATGCGGTGGCGCAGCACCGGCGCGGCCATGGCCTCGACATCGTCGAGCGTCGGCGCGAAGCGACCGTTCAGCGCCGCCCGCGCCCGCGTGACCAGCGTCAGCGCCTGTGCCGCGCGCGGCCCCGGGCCCCAGACCAGGGTGTCAGCCACCCAGACCGGCGCCTCGGGCGCACCGGGACGGGCCGCGCGCACCAGGTCGAGAATGGCGTTCAGCACCGATTCGCCGACCGGCATGCGCCGGATCAGCGCCTGGGCCGCAATCAGCCCCTCGGCGTCGAATACGGCATGCGATTGCCCCTGCTCGGTGCCGGTGGTGGCCAGCAGGATGGCGCGTTCAGTGTCGCGGTCGGGATAGTCCACGTCGATCTGCAGCAGGAAGCGGTCGAGCTGCGCCTCGGGCAGCGGATAGGTGCCCTCCTGCTCGATCGGGTTCTGGGTGGCGAGAACGTGAAAGGGCCGGCCCAGCGGGCGATGCTCGCCACCGATGGTGACCTCGCCCTCCTGCATGGCCTGCAGCAGCGCGGATTGGGTGCGCGGGCTGGCGCGGTTGATCTCGTCGGCCATCAACAGGCGGGTGAAGACCGGCCCCTGGATGAAGCGGAAGGCGCGGCTGCCGTCGGGCAGGATGTCCAAGACTTCCGAGCCCAGGATATCGGCCGGCATCAGGTCGGGGGTGAACTGGATGCGCGCGGTATCAAGGCCCAGCACGGTCGCCAGCGTATCGACCAGCATGGTCTTGCCAAGGCCCGGCTGGCCGACCAGAAGCGCGTGGCCGCCGGACAGGATCGCGGCCAGCACCTGCTCGACCACGGCGTGCTGGCCGACGAAGCGGCGCTCGACGCTGGCGCGGGCGCGGCCCAGCCTTTCGGTCAGCGTCAGGATTTCGGAAACCAGTTTTTCATCCTCGGCCATGACAACGCCCCGTTTCTGCTTTAGGACAGCATAAAGCCAGGCGTGACGGGGTCCACAGGGAATGGTGGAAAAGACTGACAATGCTGTGAGCGACGCGGCCGGAATCGCCGCCGCCGCCAGCCGCGCCTCGGCCAAGGGGCCGCCGCCGGTGCATCTGTGGAATCCGCCCTTCTGCGGCGATCTCGACATGGAGATCCGGCCCGACGGCAGCTGGTTCTACAACGGCACCCCCATCGGCCGGCCCGAGATGGTGCGACTTTTCGCCTCGATCCTGAAGCGCGAGGGTAACGATTACTTCCTGGTCACCCCGGTCGAAAAGGTCGGCATCCGCGTGGTCGACGCCCCCTTCGTCGCCGTCGATGCCGATATCGGCGCGGGCATCGACTTCACCACCAATGTGGGCGACCGCGTGACGGCCGGCCCCGACCACCTGATCGAACTGCGCGGCACGGTCGAGGAGCCGCGGCCCTATGTCCACATCCGGCGCGGGCTGTGGGCGCTGATCGACCGCAAGACATTCTACCGACTGGCCGATGCGGCTACGCCCGGCGAAAGCGGGCGTATGGAAGTGCATTCGGAAGGGGCGGTCTTTGCCCTGGAGCCCTGAGCATGGCGCGTTTCGCGGCCAACCTGACCTATCTCTTCACCGAGCTGCCGATGCAGCAGCGCTTCGCCGCCGCGCGCAAGGCCGGCTTCGACGGGGTCGAGATCCTGTTTCCCTATGACCTGGCGGTCAAGGAGCTGAGCCAGGCCGCGCATGGCGCCGGGGTCGAATTCGTGCTGATGAACACGCCGCCGCCGAACTGGGCCGGCGGCCCGCGCGGCTTCGCGGCCGAGCCGGGCAACGAGGCGCGCTTTCGCAGCGATTTCGACCGCGCCCTGCGCTATGCCCAGGCGCTGCGGGCCCGGCACCTGCATGTCATGGCCGGCAAGGCCCAGGGCAATGAGGCGCGCCGCACCCTGATCGAGAACCTGAAATGGGCCTGCGCCCGCGCCCCCCAGGCCAGCCTGACCATCGAGCCGATGAACAAGGCCGACATGCCGGGCTATTTCCTCGACAGCTTCGATCTGGCGGCCGAGATCATCGCCGCCGTGGACGCGCCGAACCTGGGGCTGCAATTCGACGCCTATCAGGCGCAGATGATCCATGGCGACGCGCTCGAGGTGTGGCAGCGCCATGCCGCCCTGGTGCGCCATGTCCAGATCGCCAGCTGCCCCGGCCGGCACGAGCCGCGCCAGGGCGACATCGACTTCGCCGCCTTCTTTCGCGCCGTGGACGGGTCCGGCTACCAAGGCTGGGTGGGGGCGGAATACACGCCGCTGACCTCGACCGAGGCGGGGTTGCGCTGGCTGCGCTCGGCCTGACGGGGCAGCCTGGCGCGACAGCAATGGCCCGGCCGGATGCAGGGGACCGGCGGGATGCGGTTCCACGCCTGCAGGACTTCCGCGGGCGGGCGTGGCCGGGATGACCGCAGGCCTGCCCGATCAGCCTTCGTCCGGCCTCGATAGTGCCGCGTCAAGGCATTGATCAAGTCCGATCACCAAGGTCTCGTCGTTCAGCGCCTGGCGCGCCCGCACGATGACAGGGCCGCTCATGACTTCGATGCCCAGGCCGCTGCGGACAGCCCACGTGATCGTCCGGCCAAGGTCGGACCTCGGCCCGCCCGAACTCGCATCGGCCATCAAGCAAGTCCGCGCCCACCTTAAGCCATTCTCTTTTGTGAAAATATCCTGCGGGGGAAGCCCGTCGGACCGCAGGGCCGATGGGCGTGGGGGCGCAAAGCCCCCATCTTCAAGACGGCGCCCTTGCTTCAATAGACCGCGCTGCCGGTCCCGGCAGGAAGCGCGCCATAGGGCAGCCAGATCGTCTTGATCCGGCTCGCCGCGCGCAGGAATTCCCGACCCTGCGCGGCCGGATCGCTCCAGTCGCGCGGCGGCGGCACCCAGACCGGGATCAGCGTCGCGCCCGCCAGGCCTTGGGTCGCGGCCAGCCCCTCGCCCTGCCCGGCATGCCAGATCGCCGAAACCCCGTCATGCCCGGCCAGCGCTGCCGACAACGCATCGCGCGGGCCGGTAACGATATTGACCACGCCGCCCGGCACATCCGAACAGGCCAGCACCTGCGCCAAGGTCAGGGCCGCCATCGGCCGGTCCTGCGAGGGCACCGCCACCACGGCATTGCCCATGGCGATGGCCGGCAGCACCAGCGACAGGAACCCCGCCAGCGGCGCCGCGACCGGGGCGATCAGCCCCATGACGCCATGCGGTTCGGGCTGGACATGGCACAGATGCCCGGGCTTCGCCGCGACCGTGGCACCGTCGTATTTGTCGGCGAAGCCGGCGTAGAAGAAGCAGCGGCGGATGGCGGCATCGACCTCGGCGGGGCTCGCGTAGCCGGCGAATTCGGCCCGGCGCTGCGCCAGGTTCTCGGCCAGGAAATACAGCACCTGCGCCCGGCCGTGACCGCCCAGACCCTGCCATTTCGCCAAGCTGCCCTGCGCCGCCTCGACGGCGTTGCGAATGTCCTTGCGGTTGCCCAGCGGGATCAGCTCGTCCTGGGCCAGATAGCTGGCGCCGCCATCCGGCCGCTTCTGCGCGCCGCCGATATAGAGCTTGACGGTGCGGTCTATCCCCGGGGCCTCGGCCGGCACGATCTCGGCCGGCAGCGGGTCGCGTTGCGCCGCGACGGGCGCGGCGAGATAGTCCAGCATGCCCTCGCGCCCGCCTTCGCGGCCATAGCCCGAATCGCGCATGCCGCCAAAGGGCGCCGCCGCGTCGAAGAGATTGGCGCAATTGACCCAGACCACGCCGGCCTTGATCCGCGCCGCAAGGTCGGTCGCCACCGCCGCATTCTCGGACCAGACCGAGGCCGCCAGCCCGTAGCGGGTATTGTTGGCCAGATCCGCCGCCTCGTCCGGGGTGCGGAAGGTCGAGAGCGTGGCGATGGGACCGAAGATCTCCTCGATCATGCCGGGGTTCGCGGGCGCGATATTGCGCAGATAGCCCGGCGCGATGAAACAGCCCTTGCCGGGCAGGCCGCCGACCAGCTCCGCCCCCGCCTCCACCGCGCGGTCGAGGATGCAGAGGATGCGCTCCTTCTGCACCGGATCGACGATGGCGCCGATGTCGGTGGACTTGTCCAGCGGCGGGCCGGTGCGCAGCCGCGCCATCCGGGCGCGCAGCAGGGTTTCGAACCGGGCCGAGACGCTTTCCGCGACCAGGATGCGCGAGCCGGCGCAGCAGACCTGGCCCTGGTTGAACCAGATGGAATCGACGACGCCCTCGACCGCGGCATCCAGATCGGCATCCGCCATGACGACGAAGGGCGACTTGCCGCCCAGCTCCAGCGTCAGCTTCTTGCCCGAGCCGGCGCAGGCGCGGGCGATCTGGCGCCCGACCTCGGTCGAGCCGGTGAAGGCCAGCTTGTCGACCGGGGCCGCGACCAGCGCCTCGCCGGTGTCGCCGTCGCCGGTGACGATGTTGACCACGCCCGCCGGCAGGCCGACATGGGCGCAGATCTCGGCAAAGGCCAGCGCGGTCAGCGGCGTATATTCGGCCGGCTTCAGCACCACGGTATTGCCGGCCGCCAGCGCCGGCGCCACCTTCCAGGCCAGCATCAGCAGCGGGAAATTCCACGGGATGATCTGGCCGCAGACGCCCAGGGCGCGGTGGCCGGGAAACTCGGTCTCGGCCAGTTCGGCCCAGCCGGCGTGATGATAGAAATGCCGCACCACCAGCGGCACGTCGGTGTCGCGGCTTTCGCGGATCGGCTTGCCGTTGTCGAGCGTCTCCAGCACCGCCAGGAACCGCTCGCGCTTCTGGATCGTCCGCGCGATGGCGTAGAGAAAGCGCGCCCGGTCGTGGCCCGGCATGGCCCCCCAGCCGCGTTGCGCCCGGCGCGCGGCGCGCACGGCCTTTGCCACGTCCCGCGCGGTGCCCTGCGTGACCTGCGCCAGTGCCTCGCCGGTCGAGGGGTCGCGGCTGGCGAAGGTCTCGCCCGCCCTGGTGAAGCGGCCGGCGATGAAATGGCCGAATGCGCCGCGTTCGCGCAGCCAATCGCGGACGGCGGCCGAATCCTCGGGCGCGGGGCCGTATTCCATGCTTTCCATGATCTCTGCCACCTTCGGCATGCTCACCCCGCCGCCAGCCTGTGGGCGCTGGCATAGCGCCCGGTCACGAAATGCGAGATCTGCCGCTCGATATCGCCCAGAAGCGAGCTGGCGCCGATGCGGAAGAGGTCGGGGCGCAGCCAGTCGCGACCCAGTTCCTCGGCCATCAGCACCTGCCAGTTCAGCGCGTCCTTGGCCGTCTTCAGCCCGCCGGCCGGCTTGAAACCCACGGCAAAGCCGGTGCGGTCGCGATAGTCGCGGATCGCGCGCAGCATGACCAACGAGACCGGCAGCGTGGCGTTCACCGGCTCTTTCCCGGTCGAGGTCTTGATGAAATCCGCCCCCGCCTGCATGGCGACATGGCTTGCGCGCGCGACATTGGTCAGGGTCTTCAGCTCTCCCGTCGCCAGGATCGCCTTCATCAGCGCCGGGCCGCAGGCCTCGCGCATGGCGCAGATTTCGTCGTAAAGCGCCGCCCATTCGCCGCGCAGCGCATGGGCGCGGGAAATCACGATGTCGATCTCATCGGCGCCCTGGTCCAGCGCATAGCGGATCTCGGCCAGCCGCAGGTCCAGGGGCATCAGCCCGGCCGGAAAGCCGGTCGCGACCGAGGCCACCGGCACGCCCGTGCCCTCCAGCGCCCGTTTGGCGGCCGCCACCATGGTGGGATAGACGCAGACCGCGCCGGTGGTCAGACGCTCGACCCCCATCAGCGCCAGGTCGCCGGCATCGACCGGCTGGCGCGCCTTGGCGCAAAGCCGGGCCACGCGGTCGGCCGTATCGTCGCCCGACAGCGTGGTCAGGTCGATGCAGCGCACCGCGTTCAGAAGCCAGGCCGCCTGCCATTCCTTCTTGAGGCTGCGGCGCGCGGGCAGGCTGGCGGCGCGCCGCTCGGCCGCGGGGGTGTTGACGGTGATGCCCTCGAACCAGTCGAGGCGGAAGTCGGTGCCCGGGTTCCTGGTCGGCATCTCAGCGGCCCTTGAGCCCGTTCCACCAGCGCCGCATCCGCCCCTGGGCACGGTCGCGGGCGGCATCGGCGCGGGCGTCGAGCCGGTCCCAGGCCTGGTCGGCGGACCGCACGGCCGGGTCGATGGTGCGCTCGCGGAACTGGTTCCACATGCGCCAGATCAGGAACAGCAGCCCGCCCAGCAGCAGCAGGATGATCTGCGCCGCCCAGTTGAAGGGCTTCACCTCGGGCCCCGCCACCGGCTTCACCGAGATCGCGTTGGGATAGACCGAGAGCCAGGCCACCCGCCAGCCGTATGAGGTCACGCCGACCCATTCCGGCTTGGCCGAGGTCGAGCGCAGGTCGGTCGCCTGGGCATGCAGGTTCGAGCTGTCGTATTTGAAATAGGGCGGCCAGATCCAGCCGGTATCCTCGTTGCGATAGACATAGGGCTTGCCGTTCGGCCGCACCGTGTCGATGAAACGCACGTCGCGCTGGCCTGCCGCATTCTGCACCGTACCGGTGTCGGGCGAGGCATAGAAGATGCGGTTCGCGCCGATGTCGGTCAGCCGGTTGTAGGTATTGGTGATGCGCACCGTCTGCTTCGAGGGCAGCGCGTAATCCAGGAACAGAAAGACCACGATCCCGAAGATCACCCCAAGAACGGTCAGGAACCAGCGCATCGGCGCCCCCTCAGTTGTAATTCACGATGACGACGATCGCGACAAAGGCGACCAGCGGCAGGACCAGCACCAGAAGCGCCAGCCGCGCCCGCAGCGTCCGGCTGAAGCCTGTCATGCAACGCCGCACGAACTCGCGTCGTTCCGGGCTGGCGCCCGCCCGCTCGGGATGCCGGCGATCCCATTCCTTTTCAAGCGCCTCGCGGCGCAGGCTGCGGATATAGATCGAGATCAGGGCGTAAAAGATCAGCTCTACAACCAGCACCATGCCGATCAGGCGAAGAAAGGCGATCATCGGGCAAGGCTTTCGCTGCGGCTCATGGCCCGCATGGAAGGCCGGCGCGGCGCGCATGTCAATGACCCCATTGCGACGCGGCCGGGCCCGGCCTAGCCTGCGGGCCATGGACCCGCTTCGCCTGGAAATCGAGAACCGCCGCGACGATCTGATCCGCCTGACCCAGGATTTGATCCGCATCCCGACGCTGAACCCTCCGGGCCGGCACTATCGCGACATCTGCGAATACCTGCGCGCCCGGCTGGCGCCGCAGGGCTGGGACTGCGCGCTGGTCCGCGCCAAGGGCAGCCCCGGCGACAGCGAGGCCTTTCCGCGCTGGAACCTGGTCGCCCGCCATCACGGCGCCACCCCCGGCGCCTGCGTGCATTTCAACAGCCACCACGACGTGGTCGAGGTCGGCCACGGCTGGACCCGCGACCCGTTCGGCGCCGAAATCGACGGCGACCGCATCTATGGCCGCGGCGCCTGCGACATGAAGGGCGGCCTCGCCGCCAGCATCATCGCGGCCGAGGCCTTCGTCGCGCTCTATCCCGACCATCCCGGCCAGATCGAGATCAGCGCCACCGCCGACGAGGAAACCGGCGGCTATGGCGGCGTGGCCTGGCTGGCCGAGCACGGCGCCTTCGCCCATGTCGATCACGTCATCATCCCCGAGCCGCTGCACAAGGACCGCATCTGCCTGGGCCATCGCGGCGTCTGGTGGGCCGAGATCGAGACGCAGGGCCGCATCGCCCATGGCTCGATGCCCTTCCTGGGCGACAGCGCCATCCGCCACATGGGCGCCGTGCTCGAGGAAATGGAACGCAGCCTATTCCCGCTGCTGCTGACCCGGCGCACCGAGATGCCGGTGATCCCCGAAGGGGCGCGCATCCCGACGCTGAACATCAACGCCATCCACGGCGGCGAGCCGGACCTCGGCCCGGAGTTCACCGGCCTGCCCGCGCCCTGCGTGGCCGACCGCTGCCGCATCGTCATCGACCGCCGCTTCCTGATCGAGGAGGATCTGGCCGAGGTCAAGCGCGAGGTCACGGCGCTGCTGGACAAGGTCCGCGCCCAGCGGCCGAATTTCCGCTACGAGATCCGCGACCTGTTCGAGGTCATCCCCAGCATGACCGACCGCGAGGCGCCCGTCGTGCGTTCGACCGCCGCCGCGATCCAGCGCGTGCTGGGCCGCGAGGCGGGCTATGTCGTCAGCCCCGGCACCTATGACCAGAAGCACATCGACCGCATCGGCAAGCTGAAGAACTGCATCGCCTATGGCCCGGGCGTGCTGGACCTGGCGCATCAGCCCGACGAATGGATCGGCGTGCGGGACATGCTGGATTCGGCGCGGGTGATGGCGCTGGTTCTTGCCGACATCCTGATGGGGGATTCCCCCGGCGCGCCGCCTGTGGCATGATCGCGCGCAAAAGCACGAGCAGCACATGACCCAACGCCTGTCGATCAGCGCCATCATCTTCTTCGTCGGGGCTGTCCTGCTCGGGGTCTATTTCGCCTTCGCCGCCGTGCAGGGCCCCTCGGGCATCCTGCGCCGCGTGCAGTTGCAGGCCGAGACCCAGGACCTGGCCCAGCAGCGCGACAGGCTGCAGGCCGAGGTCGACCGCATGCGCAACCTGACGCGGCGGCTGTCGAACGATTATCTCGACCTCGACCTTCTGGACGAGCGCGCCCGCGACGTGCTCGGCCTGGTGCGCGCGGACGAGATCATCATCCGCTGAACCGGCCGGCGTCTTTTCCGTTTTCCAAATACCCCTGCGGCCTTGCCGCCACGCAATGCGGCCCCTGCCCGGAAAATCACCGGCAAGGGCAGGATTCCGCATCTGCCCTCTGGACCTATGCACAAGGCCGGTTTACTTCCCCCGCGAGCTTGCCCTAGAATTAGTTTAACGCTGAACTATTCCTGCCCCGAGGAGGAGGCCCGTATGGTCAGAAAGCCCGCAGCCAAGGAAAGCACGTCGAACGTGTCCCGTGACGAGCTGCTCAAATACTATCGCGACATGCTGTTGATCCGCCGATTCGAGGAAAAGGCCGGCCAACTCTACGGCATGGGCCTGATCGGCGGCTTCTGCCACCTCTACATCGGGCAGGAGGCCGTCGTCGTCGGCCTGGAGGCCGCCGCCAAGGAAGGCGACAAGCGCATCACCTCCTATCGCGACCATGGCCACATGCTGGCCTGCGGCATGGAAGCCCGCGGCGTCATGGCGGAACTGACCGGACGCTCGGGCGGCTATTCCAAGGGCAAGGGCGGCTCGATGCACATGTTCAGCCGCGAAAAGCACTTCTACGGCGGCCACGGCATCGTCGCGGCGCAGGTGCCGCTGGGCGCCGGCCTCGCCTTCGCCGACAAATACCGCGGCAATGACAACGTGACCTTCGCCTATTTCGGCGACGGCGCCGCCAACCAGGGCCAGGTCTACGAGACCTACAACATGGCCGAGCTGTGGAACCTGCCGGTCGTCTTCGTGATCGAGAACAACCAGTATGCCATGGGCACCTCGATGAAGCGCTCGACCAAGTCGACGACGCTCTTCGGCCGGGGCGAGGCTTTCGGCATCAAGGGCGAACAGGTCGACGGCATGGACGTGCTGGCGGTCAAGGCCGCCGCCGAAAAGGCCGTGGCGCAATGCCGCGCCGGCAATGGCCCCTATATCCTGGAAGTGATGACCTATCGCTATCGCGGCCACTCGATGTCCGACCCGGCGAAATACCGCACGCGCGAGGAGGTGCAGAAGATGCGCGACGAGCGCGACGCCATCGAGCATGTGCGCGACCTGCTCTTGACCGGCAAGCACGCCAGCGAGGATGACCTCAAGGCCATCGACAAGGAAATCAAGGATATCGTGAACGACTCGGCCGAATTCGCCAAGGAAAGCCCGGAGCCCGCGCTGGAGGAACTCTGGACCGATATCTACGCCGAAGAGAAAAGCGCCTGAGGGAGGGCAACCATGGCAACCGAAATCCTGATGCCCGCCCTGTCGCCGACCATGGAGGAAGGCACGCTGGCCAAATGGCTGGTCAAGGAAGGCGATACCGTCAAATCCGGCGACATCCTGGCCGAGATCGAAACCGACAAGGCCACGATGGAATTCGAGGCCGTCGATGAAGGCATCGTCGGCAAGCTCTTGATCGCCGAGGGCACCCAGGGGGTCAAGGTGAACACCCCCATCGCCGTGCTGGTCGAGGAAGGCGAATCCGCCGATGCCGCGCCCGCCGCCAAGGCCGAACCCGCTCCCGCCGCCGCAGAAGCGCCCGCCGCTGCACCGGCACAAGCTGCGGCCCCCGCCCCCGCCCCGGCCCCGGTCGTCGACCAGTCGCCCGACTGGCCCGAAGGCACGCCGATGAAGACCATGACCGTGCGCGAAGCCCTGCGCGAGGCCATGGAAGAGGAGATGACGCGCGACGGCACCGTCTTCCTGATGGGCGAGGAAGTCGGCGAATACCAGGGCGCCTACAAGATCAGCCAAGGCCTGCTCGACAAGTTCGGCCCGCGCCGTGTGGTCGACACCCCGATCAGCGAAATCGGCTTTGCCGGCATCGGTACCGGCGCCGCCATGGCCGGCCTGCGTCCCATCGTCGAGTTCATGACCTTCAACTTCGCCATGCAGGCGATGGACCACATCATCAACTCGGCCGCGAAGACGCTTTACATGTCCGGCGGCCAGATGGGTGCGCCGATGGTGTTCCGCGGCCCGAACGGCGCTGCCGCCCGCGTCGCCGCCCAGCACAGCCAGGACTATGCCGCCTGGTTCGCCCAGATCCCGGGCCTGAAAGTCGTCATGCCCTATTCGGCCGCCGACGCGAAGGGCCTGCTCAAGACCGCGATCCGCGACAACAACCCCGTGGTCTTCCTGGAAAACGAAATCCTCTACGGCCGCAGCTTCGAAGTGCCGGATCTGGAAGATTTCACCATCCCCTTCGGCAAGGCCAAGGTCGTGCGCCAGGGCCGCGACGTGACGCTGGTCAGCTTCGGCATCGGCATGACCCACGCGCTTGAAGCCGCCGAGAAACTGGCCGGCGAAGGCATCGAGGCCGAAGTCATCGACCTGCGCACCCTGCGCCCGATCGACTACGCGACCGTGATCGCCTCGGTGCAGAAAACCAACCGCTGCGTGACGGTGGAAGAGGGCTTCCCGGTCTGTTCGATCGGCAACCACCTCTCGGCCTATATCATGGAAAACGCCTTCGATTATCTCGACGCGCCGGTGATCAACTGCACCGGCAAGGACGTGCCCATGCCCTATGCCGCCAACCTGGAAAAGCACGCGCTGATCACCTCGGACGAGGTGGTGGCGGCGGTCAAGAAAGTCACCTACCGTTAAGGAGCAAGCGAGATGCCGACAGAAATCCTGATGCCCGCGCTTTCTCCGACCATGGAGGAGGGCACGCTGGCCAAATGGCTGGTGAAGGAAGGCGACGCGGTGAAATCCGGCGACATCCTGGCCGAGATCGAGACCGACAAGGCGACGATGGAATTCGAGGCCGTGGACGAAGGCACGGTGGGCAAGATCCTGGTGGCCGAGGGCACGGCGGGCGTGAAGGTGAACACGCCCATCGCCGTCCTGCTGGAAGAGGGCGAAAGCGCCTCCGACATCGGCTCGGCCCCGGCGCCGAAAGCCGAGGCAGCCGCCCCCGCGAAACCCGAGGCCGCCCCCGCTCCGGCGGCGGCAGCCCCTGCCCCAGCGGCACCGAAGGCGGCGGATGGCGGGCGGGTCTTCGCCTCGCCGCTGGCGCGCCGCATCGCGGCCGAAAAGGGCATCGACCTTGCCGGCGTGACCGGTTCCGGCCCGCGTGGCCGCATCGTCAAGGCGGATATCGAAGGCGCCAAGCCCGGCGCAGCCAAGCCCGCCACCGCCGAGTCCCCGAAAGCCGCCGCCCCTGCCCCGGCAGCGGCCGCCCCGGCCGGTCCTTCGGCGGAAACCGTGCTCAAGATCTATGCCGACCGCGAGACGACCGAGGTGGCGCTGGACGGCATGCGCCGCACCATCGCCGCCCGCCTGACCGAGGCTAAGCAGACCATTCCGCATTTCTACCTGCGCAAATCGGCCAAGCTGGACGAGCTGATGAAGTTCCGCGCCATGCTGAACAAGCAGCTGGAATCGCGCGGCGTGAAGCTGTCGGTCAACGACTTCATCATCAAGGCCTGCGCGCTGGCGCTGCAAGAGGTGCCGGATGCCAATGCGGTCTGGGCCGGCGACCGCATCCTGAAGCTGAAACCCTCGGACGTCGCCGTTGCCGTCGCCATCGAAGGCGGGCTGTTCACCCCGGTGCTGAAGGACGCGCAGCAAAAGACGCTGTCCGCCCTCTCGGCCGAGATGAAGGACCTGGCCAACCGCGCCAAGACCAAGAAGCTGGCACCGCACGAATACCAGGGCGGCAGCTTCGCGATCTCGAACCTCGGCATGTTCGGGATCGAGAACTTCGACGCGGTCATCAACCCGCCGCATGGCGCCATCCTCGCCGTCGGCGCAGGGATCCAGACCCCGGTCGTCGAAAACGGCGAGGTGGTGATCCGCAACGTCATGTCGATGACGCTCTCGGTCGATCACCGGGTCATCGACGGTGCCCTCGGTGCCCAACTGCTCGACGCCATCGTCAAGCACCTGGAAAACCCGATGGGCATGCTGGCCTGACCCGCATCCGCCATGAAACGCCAAGGGGGCCGCCACGGCCCCCTTTCTCTTTTGTGCAGAAATATCCTCGGGGGTCCGGGGGCAGACAGCCCCCGGCAGCGACCTCACTCCCCGGCCGGACGTGCGTTCAGCCCGATCCGCCGCACCAGCCAGCGCCCGACCCTGACCTGCCCGCCATGCACCACCGAAAACAGCGAGGGCACGAACAACAGCGACAGCAGCGTCGAGAGCAACAGCCCGCCGATCACCGAAATCGCCATCGGCGCGCTGAACTCGGCGCCCTCGCCCGTTCCCAGCGCCGAGGGCACCATGCCCGCGGTCATGGCGATGGTCGTCATCACGATGGGCCGCGCCCGCTTGTGCACCGCATCCAGGATCGCCGCGCGCTTCTCGACGCCGCGCTCGATGGCGCTGACCGCGAATTCGACCAGCATGATCGCGTTCTTGGTCACGATGCCCATCAGCATCAGGAAGCCGATCACCACCGACATGCTGATCGAATTGCCGGTCAGGAACAGCGCCAGGATCGCCCCGCCGATGGCCAGGGGCAGCGACATCAGGATCGAGACCGGGGTGATGAAATTGTGAAACAGCAGCACCAGCACGACATAGGTCAGCACCACGCCCGAGACCATCGCGACCGAGAAGGCCTGGAACACCTCGGCCATGATCTCGGCATCGCCCGAGGGCTTGATCTCGGTCCCCGCCGGCAGCTCGATCCCCTGCTGCAAGCCGGTGACCTGGGCGCTGACCGGACCCAGCAGCGCGCCCTCGGCCAGGTTGCCCGAGACGGTGGTCTGATAGCGCCGGTCATAGCGGCCGATCTCGGTCGCGCCGGCCGAAAGCGTCACATCCGCCACCGCCTCCAGCGGCAATTGCCCGGCCGAGCTTGGCACGCGCAGGTTGCGAACCGTCATCAGGTCGCGCCGCGCCGCCTCGTCCAGCCGCACCATGATCGGGATCTGCTTGTCGCCGGCGTTGAACTTGGCAAGGTTCGATTCCGTGTCGCCCAGCGTTGCCACCCGCAGCGTCGTCGCCAGCGCGCTGGCGGTCACGCCCAGCTGCGCCGCGACCTCGGGCCGCGGATGGATCTGGATTTCCGGCCGTTCCAGGCTGGCCGATGACCGCACCCCCTCCAGCGCCGGCAGGGTCTTCATCGCCGCCATCAGCCGTTCGGCCGCCTCGGCCGCCGCATCCTCGGTATCGCCCAGGACCGAAATCGACAGGTCGGCATTGCCCTCTTGGTTCTGGAAGTCGATGCGCAGGTCGGGGATGGCCGCCAGATGCTCTTTCAACTCGTCCTCGACGGCAAAGCTCGAGCGCTCGCGCTCATCCTTGGGGCCATAGTTCACCATCAGCTTGGCCTTGGCGACGTCATCCTCGCCGCCATTGACGAAGACCGAGCGCACCTCGGGCGCCGCGCCGATGCGCTGCGAGATCATGGCGGCGGCGGCTTCGGTCTCGCGCGGGGTGGCGCCGGGCGGCAGCTCGATGCTGACCTGGCTGCGGCCGACGTCCTGGGCCGGGATGAACTCGGTCGGCAGCAGGGTCGCGGAAAAGATCGAGAGCGCGAACACCCCCATGCCCATCAGCAGCGTCAGCCCGCGGTGGCGCAGGGTCCAGCCCAGCACGGCCATCAGCCCGCGCAGCACCGGACCGTCCCTCTCCTCGGGCAGATGCGTGCTGTCGCGCAGGAAATAGGCCGCCAGCATCGGCGTGATCAGCCGCGCCACCAGCAGCGAGAACAGCACCGAAACCGCGACCGTCAGCCCGAACTGCTTGAAATACTGCCCCGGGATCCCGCCCATGAAGCTGACCGGGGCAAAGACCGCGACGATGGAAAAGCTGATCGCGATCACGGTCAGGCCGATCTCGTTCGCGGCCTCCATGCTGGCGTCATAGGCGGGCACGCCCATGTTGATATGGCGCACGATATTTTCGATCTCGACGATGGCGTCATCGACCAGGATGCCGGTGACCAGCGTGATCGCCAGCAGGCTGACCCCGTTCAGGGTAAAGCCCAGCATGTGCATGACGAAAAAGGTCGGGATGATCGACAGCGGCAGCGCCACAGCGGCGATCAGCGTCGCGCGCCAGTTCCGCAGGAACAGGAACACCACCACCACCGCCAGCGCCGCGCCCTCATAGAGCGTGTCCATGGTCGAATGATAGCTGTTCGAGGTGTGGCTGGTCGCGTCGTCGATCAGCTGGATGCGGGTGCCGGGATGGCGCGCGGCGATCTCGGCGATGCGGGCCTTGGCGCCGTCCCCGGCCACCAGGTCAGATTCGCCCGAGGCGCGGAAGACGCCGAAGGCCACCACCGGCTGGCCGTCGAGCAGGGCAAAGGTGCGTTCCTCGCTGGCGCCGTCGCTGACGCGGCCCAGTTGGTCCAGCCGCACCGTGCGCCCGCCGGTATCACCGCCGCCGATCAGGATCGGCGTCTCGGCCAGCCGTGCCACGTCGCCGGCCGATCCCAGGGCGCGGATCGAGAATTCGGTCCCCGCCAGGTCGCCGCGCCCGCCGCCCAGGTCGATGTTCTTGGCCCGCAGCTGGTCCGAGATTTCGGCCGCCGTCAGGCCGAAGGCCTGGATGCGGGCCGGGTCCAGATCGACGTTGATCTGGCGGTCGGCGCCGCCGATGCGGGTGATCGAGGCCACGCCCGGCACCGTGGACAGATCGCGCGCCACCACGTCATCGACGAAATCCGACAGCTGCTCGATGGTCTTGCCGGGGTCGCTGACGGCATAGGTCAGGATCGCCATGCCCGAGACGTCGATGCGGTGGATCAGCGGCTCGACGATGGATTCGGGCAGGTCGGCGCGGACATTGGCCACCGCGTCCTTGACGTCGTTCACGGCGCGGTCGGTGTCGGTCTCCAGCTCGAACTCGACATAGATCCGCGCCGAGCCGTCCAGCGCCGTCGAGGTGATGTGCCGCACCCCGGTGATCGAGGCGATGGAATCCTCGATCGGCTGCACCACCTGCCGGGTCAGCTCGCTCGGCGCCGCGCCGGGCTGGCTGACCACGACGCTGACCAGGGGCAGGTCGATGTTCGGCATCGCCGTGACCGCCAGCCGGCTGAAGCTGTAGAGCCCCATCATGACCAGCACCAGAAAGACCGCGATGGCCGGCACCGGCTGCCGGATGGACCAGGCCGAGAAGTTCATGGCGCCGCCCTGACCCGGTCGCCGCTGCGGAAGAAGGCGCCGGCCCTGGCCACCACCTGCTCGCCCTCGCGCAAGCCCTCGAGGATCTCGCGCCGGTCCTGCCAGATCAGCCCGGCCTTGACCGGCCGGGTCTCGATCACGCCGTCCTTGACCACCTGCACCCGCTCGCCCCGCTCGTCGGCCAGGATCGCCGACAGCGGCACGGTCAGCGCCTCGCGCCGGTCGGTGACGATCCAGCCGCTGGCAAACAGCCCCAGCCGCAGCCGCGGATCGGGGTCCAGCGCCACCCGCGCCGTGCCGAGCCGGGTGACCGGATCGACCGAGGCCGGCACCAGCCGCAGCCGGCCGGCGACCGGGCCCAGTCCCGCCACGTCGATCAGGGCGGTATCGCCCGGCGTCAGCTGCGCCAGCGCGGTTTCGATCACATCGGCGGCGAGCTCGATCTCGCCCGCCGCGATGAGAGTGAAAAGCGCATCGCCCCCGGTGCCCGAGATCGCGCCCAGCTCGGCGGTGCGCGCCACCACCACGCCATCGACCGGCGCGGTGATGCGGGCATGGCCCAGGTTCAGCCGGGCGATCCGGCGCGCGGCATCGGCCTGCGCCAAGGCCGCGCGTGCCACCCCCAGCCCGTCCGAGGCCGAGGCCGCCGCCGCCCGGGCCGAGGCCTCGGTCGCGACCGCCTGGTCCAGTACCGCCTGGCTGGCGTTGCCGCTGCGGCGCAGGCTGCGCGTGCGCTCCAGGGCCGAAGCCGCCTCGGTCGCGGTCGCCTCGGCACTGGCGATCTGGCTTTCGGCCTGGCGGATGCCGGCCTCGGCGCGCTGATATTCGGCCTCGGCCTGCGCCAGCTGCGCCTCCAGCGTCTCGTCGGAAAGCTGCGCCAGCAGCGCGCCGGCCCTGACGCTGTCGCCGACCTCGGCCGCAATCTGGGTGATCTCATAGCCCGCGACATTGGCATGGACCTGCACCGCCTGCCGCGCCACCAGCGAGCCCGAGACCGGCACCCGCGCCTGCACCGGGCCGCGCTCGGCCTTGGCCAGCGTCACCAGCGGCGCCTCGGCCGACGGCTCGGGCTGGGCGGCGGCGCCCGCCGTCTGCGCCATGGCCGGCAGCGCGGGAAGCGCCAGGACCAGGCCCAACAGGGCGGCGCAAATGCTGCGGCGAACGGCCGTCATCGTCCCCTCCTCGAGGAAATCCGGCGCAGAGCATAGCCGCGCCCCGGGGTGGCAACAATGGCGGCCGGGAATCAGAACGAGATCGTGACGCCGGGTAGCTTCAATTCGCCGATCAGCTCGCGCAGTTCCTGGCGGGCGGCGATGTTCGACATGCTCAGCTGCTCGGTGCCGATGTCTTTCAGGTCCAGCAGCGTCAGCCCGCGCGGGAACAGCTCGCGAAAGATCACCCGCTCGGAAAAGCCGGGGGCGACGCGGAAGCCGATGCGTTTCGACAGCGTGGCCAGCGCGCCGCCGACCTTGCGCTTGTTGTGCATGGCCTGGGTGCCCAAGCGGTTCCGCAGCACCAGCCAGTCGATCGGGCCGGCGCCGGCCTGTCCGCGCAATTGCCGCGCTGACCAGACCATCTCGGCATAGATCGAGGGGCCAAGGATCTTGCCCTCGGGCGAGAGCCGCGCCAGCAGGTCGAAATCGACGAAGCTGTCGTTCATCGGCGTGATCAGCGTATCGGCCAGCGTATGCGCCATCTGGCTGAGCCGGGTATGCGAGCCGGGGCAGTCCAGCAGGATGAAGTCGCAGTCGCGGTCCAGTTCGGCCACCGCCTGGGACAGCGGATCGCTGTCCGGCCCGGTCTCGGCCGGCAGGTGGCCCAGGATCGGCGTCGGCAGGTCCAGCCCCTCGCGCTGGGTGAAATGGGCGCGGTTTTCCAGGTAGCGGCCAAAGCTGCGCTGGCGCACGTCCAGATCCAGCGCGCCGACCCGGTGGCCCATGCGCGCCAGCGCCGTCGCGACATGCATCGAGGTCGTGGACTTGCCCGAACCGCCCTTTTCGTTCCCGACCACGATGATATGCGCCACGAATCCCCCCGGGCCTGCGCCAGTTCCGCCGGGGACCATAGGCCGCGCCCCCGGCGATGAAAAGCGCCGTGCAGGCGCGAATCATCGGCAACGTGGCGTTTTTCCCGCACCCGGCGCCGCTGCGGCCGGCCGCGCAAGCATTTGTTCCGGCTTCATTCTTTCATCACGACAATCCGAGTCGAGTTTTATCTTGCAAAACACGACTGTCTATGTCGTTATATAAGGGCCGGAACGTCCCGGCAGGTCAGCCAGGGAAAGGAGACCAGGATGCCCATGCTGAACCATCTGACGGCTTCTGCCGCCGGCCTGCCCCGCTATGCGGTCAGCCTGATCGATCGCCGCACGGGCAGGCCGCACCGGATCTCGGACATTCCGCTGCGGCTGATCACCTGCGAGCCGTTCGAGGCCGCGCGCGACCTGATGCGCGACCGCGACCCCTCGCTTTGGGACACCGCCATTCACCGCCTTGACCAGAAGGGAGCCCTGCAATGATCCGCGCCGTTTTCCCGACCCCGATCCGCAGCTATGCCACCATCGCGCTTTCGGCCTATCGCAGCGTGCAAGGCCCGGTGCTGCGGGAATATCGTGACGGCCGCGTCATGATCGACACCGGCCATGGCCCGATGACCGGCCAGCCGCTGAACCGGCCGCCGCGCGCGCCCAGCTGGATGCCGATCCTGGGGCTCGGCTACTGACCCCGCCGCGCGTCGGCACACCTCTCTCCCGTCCGGGGCCGCCCACCGCCCCGCTGAAAACGCAAAACGCCGCCCCTCGGGGCGGCGTTTCCGTTGGCGCCGGTGGCGAGGGCTCAGAAGCCCAGGCCGGCGTATTTGTTCTTGAACTTCGACACGCGGCCGCCGGTGTCCATCAGCTTGGCCGAACCGCCGGTCCAGGCCGGATGCACGGTCGGGTCGATGTCCAGCGACATGGTGTCGCCTTCCTTGCCCCAAGTCGAGCGCAGCTGATAGGTGGTGCCGTCGATCATCTTCACGGTGATGAAGTGGTAGTCGGGGTGAATTTCTGCTTTCATGGCGCGTCTCCTCAGGCCTTGGCGTCGGCTTTGGGCTTGTAGTTGCTGACTTCGGCGATGCGGGCGGATTTGCCGCGACGGTCGCGCAGGTAGTACAGCTTGGCGCGGCGGACGCGGCCACGGCGCACGACGGTGATCGAGTCGATATTGGTCGAATACAGCGGGAAGACGCGCTCGACACCCTCGCCGAACGAGATCTTGCGCACGGTGAACGAGGCGCCGATGCCGCCGCCCTTGCGCGAGATCACGACGCCTTCGTACATCTGCACGCGGGTGCGGGTGCCTTCGGTCACTTTATAGCCGACGCGGACGGTGTCGCCGGCCTTGAAGTCCGGGATTTCCTTGCCGAGCGAGGCGATCTGCTCGGCTTCCAACTGGGCGATCAGGTTCATCGCTTTGGTTCCTCTTGATGCTCGCGGTGATCCCGCGATTGGTCTGATGCGCCCGAGAGCTGTCGGTCCTTTGCCGGGTCCATGCGGGTTTCCCCGTATGCCCGCCACAGGTCGGGGCGGCGTTCCTTGGTCAGCCTTTCGGCCATGTCGCGCCGCCATGTGGCAATAGCCGCGTGATTTCCCGAAAGCAGAACCTCGGGTATCGCGCGGCCTTCCCATAGGGCGGGCTTCGTGTACTGGGGGTGCTCAAGCAGGCCATCGGAAAAGGATTCCTCGGCCAGCGACTCCTGATTCCCCAGCACGCGCGGTATAAGCCGAACCGTCGCATCGATCAAGACCTGAGCAGCAAGCTCGCCGCCGGTCAGGACATAGTCGCCGATGCTGATTTCCTCGACATCATGGGCGTCCAGCACGCGCTGGTCCACGCCTTCGAAGCGGCCGCAGATCAGGGTCATGCCGGGGCCGTTCGCCAGCTGGCGGGCGCGGTCCTGCGTGAAGGGCTTGCCGCGCGGCGACAGATAGATCACCGGCAGGCCGGGGCCGGCCTCGCGCAGGGCGGCATCCATCACGTCGGGGCGGATCACCATGCCGGCGCCGCCGCCGGCGGGGGTGTCGTCCACATTGCGGTGCTTGCCGATGCCGAAGGGGCGCAGGTCGGTGGTGCGCAGGTTCCACAGCCCCTCGGCCAGCGCTCGGCCGGTCAAGGAAAGTCCCAGAACCCCCGGAAAAGCCTCGGGGAAAAGCGTGATGACCTGCGCGGTCCAGGCGCCCCTGACCTGCGGCTCGGCCAGCAGGTCGCGCGGCTGCCGGCTTTCACGGATCGAGAGCCGGCCGTGGGATTTCATCCCTTCCGCGCTCATTCCTCGGCGTCCTCGGGCGGGTCGGCGATGATGCGGCCGGCGGCCAGGTCCACCGTCGGCACGAAGGCGCGGGTGAAGGGCAAAAGCAGGTTCTGCTTGCGGCCGGGGCCATGGATTTCCAGGATGTCGCCCGCGCCATGGTCATAGATGGCGCGGACCTTGCCCAGCAGCACGCCGCCGGCGTCATAGACGGAAAGGCCGATCAGATCCGTATGATAGAATTCGTCGTCGGGCAGCGAGGGCAGCCGCTCACGGTCGGCCCAGAGCGTCACGCCCTTCAGCGCCTCGGCATCCTCGCGCGTCTCGACGCCCGAGAGCCGGGCGCCCAAGCCGCCGGTCACCGGCCGGGTCAACCGGAGGGTGAAGCTGCGCTTGCCATCCTCGGACCAGAGCGGACCATATGCAGCGATATCATCAGGTTGCGAGGTAAAGCTCTTGAGCCTTACCTCGCCCCGGACGCCGAAGGCGCCCGCGATCGCGCCGACACAGATCCGCTCGGCCATGGGATTATTCCGAAGCGGCTTCCGAGGCGGCGGCTTCGCGGGCGGCGCGCTTCTCGGCACGCTCTTTCGCGGCCTTGCCCGGCTCGCCTTTCTTCAGGTTCTTGCGCTCGGTTTTCTCTTTCGCGCCAGAGGCTTCCAGGAAACGCGCCACGCGGTCGGTCGGCTGGGCGCCCTGGGCGAGCCAGTATTGCACGCGCTCGAGGTCCAGCTTGACGCGGTCTTCCGAGTCTTTCGCCAGCAGCGGGTTGTAGGTGCCCAGCTTCTCGAGGAAGCGGCCGTCACGCGGCATGCGCGAATCGGTCGCGACGATGGCGTAGTGCGGACGTTTCTTCGAGCCACCACGGGCCAGACGGATCTTCATTGCCATTGGTTTTCTCCTTTGAAATGGCGGGGTTGACGCGGGCAGGCCCTGCGTCAGGTCTGGAAGGTCTCGTGATGCCGGATCACTTCGGCAATCACGAAGTTCAGGAATTTGCGCGCGAATTCCGGGTCGAGATCGGCCTCGCGCGCGAGGCGTTCCAGCCGCTCGATCTGGCTCGCCTCGCGGGCGGGATCGGACGGAGGAAGGTCGTGTTCGGCCTTGAGGCGGCCGACGTTCTGGGTGTGCTTGAAGCGCTCGGCGAGCGTATAGACCAGGATCGCGTCCAGACGGTCGATGCTGGCGCGATGCTCTTTCAACAGAGCGGCGGCGCGGGCGGCGTCAGTGGTCACGCGGAAATCTCCAAGCCTTTGATTTCGTTCAGGGCGGCTGTCCACCGCCCGTACACCGGGCGTACACCGCGGGTGCAGCGCGCGTCGCTCATGCGAAGGCCTCCGCCGGGTGGCGCCAGACGTCGCAGGGCTCGGCCCCGGGATGCGCGGCGGCGGGATCGCGCTCAGCCCCCAGCCGCCGGGCCAGCGCGGCCGAGCGGTCGTTGGCGGGCAGGATATAGCTGACGGCGGTCGTCCAGCCGAGCCGGCGCGCCGCGAAGTCGCGGGCGGCCCGCGCCGCCTCATGCGCGATGCCCCTGCCTTCGGCGGCGGCATCCCACAGCGTCCAGCCGATCTCGGGCTCGGGCCAGCCGTCGGGAAACCAGGGCCCGACCCCGCCCAGCGCGGCACCGCTCGCGCGGTCGGTCACGGTGAACAGCCCATAGCCGCGCAGCACCCAATGACCGACGATATGGCCGAAGGCGCGCCAGGCCAGGCCCGGCGCCAGCAGCGGCCCGCCGACCCAGGCCGAGCGTTCGGACGCGGCAAAGTCACGCCAGACCGGCCAGTCGCCGGCCTGCGGCGCGCGCAGGACCAGACGCTCGGTCGTCAGCACAGGCGTGTCGGAAAGCGTGACCACCTATTTCTTCCCGAACAGCCCGGACAGCCCGCCGGGCAGGTTCAGCTTGCCGAGATCGCCGCCCAGGCCCTTGGGATCCTGCAGCATCCTGGTGGCCTCGGCCATCTTGGCCGGATCGACGTCGGCCATGTCGGGCAGGCCGCCGCCCTTGCCGCTCATCGCGCGCATGGCCTGTTTCAGCATGCCGCCCTTGCCCATCTTGCCGAGCTTCTTCATCGTGTCGGCCATCTGTTTCTGCATCTTCAGCAGCTTGTTCAGATCGGCCACCTCCATGCCGGCACCGGCGGCGATGCGCTTCTTGCGGCTGGCCTGCAGCAGGTCCGGGTTGGCGCGTTCCTTTTTCGTCATCGAGTTGATCAGCGCGATCTGGCGCTTGATCGCCTTGTCGTCGAAGCCGGCGGCCTCGGCCTGCTTGGCCATCTTGCCCATGCCGGGCATCATGCCCATGATGGACTGCATGCCCCCCATCTTCATCATCTGTTCCAGCTGGCTCTTCAGGTCGTTCATGTTGAACAGACCCTTCTGGAAGCGCTTCATCATGCGCTCGGCCTGCTCGACCTCCAGCACCTCCTGCGCCTTCTCGACCAGGGCGACGATATCGCCCATGCCGAGGATGCGGCCGGCGACGCGGCTGGCGTCGAAGGCCTCCAGCGCGTCCATCTTTTCGCCCAGGCCGACGAAGCGGATCGGCTTGCCGGTGACGGCGCGCATCGACAGCGCAGCACCACCGCGGCCGTCGCCGTCCATCCGGGTCAGTACCACGCCCGAGATGCCGACCTTGCCGTCGAACTCGGCCGCGACGTTCACCGCGTCCTGGCCGGTCAAGCCATCGACGACCAGCAGGGTCTCGCGCGGGTTGGCCACGTCGCGAACCGCCTGCACCTCGTCCATCAACACTTCGTCGATATGCAGCCGGCCGGCGGTGTCGAGCATATAGACGTCATAGCCACCGAAGCTCGCCTGCTGCCTGGCGCGCTTCGCGATCTGCACCGCATTCTCGCCCGGCACGATCGGCAGCGTATCGACGCCGATCTGTTGGCCCAGGATCGCCAGCTGCTCCATGGCGGCCGGGCGGTTGGTGTCGAGCGACGCCAGCAGCACGCGCTTCTTCTCGCGGTCCTTCAGCCGCTTGGCCAGTTTCGCGGTGGTGGTGGTCTTGCCCGAGCCTTGCAGCCCGACCATCAGGATCGGCGCCGGCGGGTTGTCGATCCGCAGCGCGTCGGGCGCACCCTCGCCCTGCAGCACCTTGATCAGCTCGTCATGGACGATCTTCACGACCTGCTGGCCGGGGGTGATCGACTTGGTGACGGCGCTGCCGGTGGCCTTGGCGGTGACGGTTTTCACGAAATTGCGCGCGACGGGCAGCGAGACGTCGGCTTCCAGCAGCGCGACGCGCACCTCGCGCATGGCGGCGGTGACGTCATCCTCGGTCAGGGCGCCCTGCTTGGTCAGCCGGTCGAAGACGCCGCCAAGGCGGTCGGACAGGTTTTCAAACATCGGCGGCCCTCCAATGGTTGCCGTTGCCCGCAAGGGCGCGAATAAACAGGTGCGCCCCCGTGGGCGCGACGCGCTGACGGGGGGCGATCCCCGGCAAGCGGGGACCGGAAGGCCAGACCTTCCGGGAATTGCGGGCTGAATAGGCCGAAATCCGGGCCAAGTCAACCGCGGCCCCGGATTGACCCCGCCGCGGCAATGGCCAAAGCTTGGGCGGCAGAGGAGACAGCCATGACCCATCCGATCAGCCGCTTCCCGGTGCCCTCGCTTGACGAGATGCCCGAGGACATCGCCGCCCGCATCCGCAAGGTGGCCGAGAAATCCGGCTTCGTGCCGAACGTCTTCCTGGCGCTGGCGCATCGGCCGGACGAATGCCGCGCCTTCTTCGCCTATCACGACGCGCTGATGGAGCGCGAGGGCGGCCTCAGCAAGGCCGAGCGCGAGCTGATCGTGGTCGCGACCTCGGGGCTGAACCAGTGCCAGTATTGCGTGGTGGCACATGGCGCGATCCTGCGCATCCGGGCGAAGAACGCCCTGATCGCCGACCAGGTGGCGGTGAACTGGCGCAAGGCCGATCTGACGCCCCGCGAACACGCCATGCTGGCCTATGCCGAGAAGGTGGCGCTGCGGGCGCAGGACATTGAGGCAGGCGACCATGCCGCCCTGCATGATGCCGGCTTCTCGCAGGACGAGATCTGGGACATCGGCGCCATCGCCGCCTTCTTCGGCATGTCGAACCGGCTGGTCAATGCCGGCGACGTTCGCCCGAACGACGAATTCTACATGCTGGGCCGGGCCTGATCCCGGCACGCCGGCCCGAGCGGCGCTGTCGCGTCCTGAGTATTTATGAAACGGTGAAGCATTGCGCTCGGCGCCCGTCTTTCACCGTTTTCCAAATACTCATGCGAGCGTGCGACCGGCTCAGGCGGCGGCCTCCTCGGGCTCGACCAGCGCCACGATGTCCATCATGATGCGGTTGAGCTCGAAATCCTTCGGCGTATAGACGCGGGCCACGCCCATCTGCCGCAGCCGCGCCGCATCGTCATCGGGGATGATGCCGCCGACGACCACCGGCACATGCACCAGGCCCGCCGCGCGCATGCGCGCCATCAGATCCTCGATCAGCGGCAGGTGGCTGCCCGACAGGATCGAGAGGCCGACGATATGGGCGTCCTCCTCTCCCGCGCGGGCGACGATCTGCTCGGGCGTCAGGCGGATGCCCTCATAGGTGATGTCCATGCCGCAGTCGCGGGCGCGGAAGGCGATCTGCTCGGCGCCGTTGGAATGGCCGTCGAGGCCCGGCTTGCCGACCAGGAACTTCAGCCGCCGGCCCAGGCGCTGGCTGACCGCATCCACCGCCTCGCGGATCGGCTCCAGCCCCTCGGTGCGGTTCGAGGGCGATTGCGAGACGCCCGTGGGCCCGCGATATTCGCCATGCACCTGGCGCATGACCTGGGCCCATTCGCCGGTGGTGGCGCCGGCCTTGGCGGCGGCGATGGAAAACGGCATCACGTTCTGGCCCCTCTGCGCGGCATCGCGCAGCGCGACGAGAGCGGCCTCGACGGCCGCTTCGTCGCGAGCCCGCCGCCAGGCGTCCAGCCTGGCAATCTGGTCCTGCTCGACCGCCGGATCGACGACCATGATGCCGCCGTCGCCCGCCGTCAGCGGCGAGGGCTCGCCCTGCTGCCAGCGATTGACGCCGACCACCACGGTCTCGTTCGCCTCGATCCGGTTCAGCCGCGCGGCGTTCGATTCGACCAGCCGCGACTTCATGTATTCGATGGCGGCGATGGCGCCGCCCATCTCGTCCAGCGTCGCCAACTCTGACCGCGCGCCGGCCTTCAGCTCCTCGACCTTGGCGGCGATGGCCGGGTTGCCGTCGAAAAGGTCGCCGTATTCCAGCAGGTCGGTCTCATAGGCGACGATCTGCTGCATCCTCAGCGACCATTGCTGGTCCCAGGGCCGCGGCAGGCCCAGCGCCTCGTTCCAGGCCGGCAGCTGCACGGCGCGGGCACGGGCGTTCTTCGACAGCACCACGGCCAGCATCTCCAGCAGGATGCGATAGACGTTGTTTTCCGGCTGCTGCTCGGTCAGGCCGAGGCTGTTCACCTGCACGCCATAGCGGAAGCGGCGGTATTTCTCGTCCTCGATGCCGTAGCGCTCGCGGCAGATCTCGTCCCAGAGCTCGGTAAAGGCGCGCATCTTGCAGAGCTCGGTCACGAAGCGGATGCCGGCGTTCACGAAGAAGGAAATCCGCCCGACCATGGCCGGGAAATCCTGGGCCTCGACCTTGCCCTTGAGGTCGTCGAGCACCGCGATGCCGGTCGCCAGCGCATAGGCCAGCTCCTGCTCGGGCGTCGCGCCGGCCTCCTGCAGGTGATAGGAACAGACGTTCATCGGGTTCCATTTCGGCAGGTTCCGTGCCGTATAGGCCGCGACGTCGGTGATCATCTTCAGCGAGGGTTTCGGCGGGCAGATATAGGTGCCGCGCGACAGGTATTCCTTGATGATGTCGTTCTGCACCGTGCCTTGCAGCTTGGTCACATCCGCGCCCTGCTCCTCGGCCACGGCGATATAGAGCGACAGCAGCCAGGGCGCCGTCGCGTTGATCGTCATCGAGGTGTTCATCTGCTCCAGCGGGATCTGGTCGAACAGCGCGCGCATGTCGCCCAGGTGGCAGACCGGCACGCCGACCTTGCCGACCTCGCCCCGCGCCAGCACGTGGTCGCTGTCATAGCCGGTCTGGGTCGGCAGGTCGAAGGCCACCGAAAGCCCGGTCTGGCCCTTGGCGAGGTTCGAGCGATAGAGCGCGTTCGATTTCTCGGCGGTCGAGTGGCCCGCATAGGTGCGGAAGAGCCAGGGTTTGTCTTTCTCGGCCACGGGATTCCCTCGCAAGATTATTACGACGCGACAAGCGATAGCGTAACATTCCTGCGCCGTCAATTCGCCGCATTGCAGAAAGAACCATGCTGCGCAACGACTGCGCATGTGGTGAATCGGCAGGCGATCAAGGCTCTCGCGGCAAGGCCCTGCGCCACGACAGGCGCCGTTGCAGAGGTGGGACCGGTTCTGGCTTTGACGATCAATGCGCCTGGAGCCTAAGGTGTCGGCCATGCAGACGAACGAGGGGGCAAGACGGATGCCGATGACGCGCCGGGCGGCGCTGGCGCTGCTGGCCGGGCTGATGGCGGGGCCGGCGCTGGCCGGGCCGGGGCTGGTCGATCTGGCCTATTCCCCAGCCTCGCCGCGCAACCGGCTGGACGTGCATCTGCCCGAGGGCGACGGGCCGTTTCCCTGGCTTCTGGACCTGCACGGCGGCGGTTTCCTGGCCGGCGACAAGCGCAGCCTGCCGGTCCCGGCGCCGGTGCTGGCGCGGGGCAACGCCGTGGTGCGGATGAACTATCGCCTGTCGCACCAGGCGCTGTGGCCGGCGCAGGAGCAGGATGTGCTGGCGGCGCTGGATTTCCTGCACCGGCGCGGGCCGGAGCTGGGGCTGATCCCGGACCGGATGGCGCTGGGCGGGCGCAGCGCCGGGGCGTTCCTGGCGGTCTCGGCGGCGCTGACCCTGGCCGAGGCCGGGCGGGCGCCGCGCGCGGTGGTGGATTTCTATGGCCCGATGGATTTCGGCAGCATGGATGCCGACATGGCCCGCCTGGGCCGCAAGGTGCGGCGCGCCCCGGCCGATTCGCCGCGCAGCGTCGAATCGCTGCTGGTCGGCTATCCGGTCGGCGCGCGCCGGGCCGAGGCCACCGCGCTGTCGCCGGTCGGCCGGCTGGGCGCCATGGCGCCCGGACGGCGCCTGCCGCCGCTGATAATCCGGCACGGCGCGCAGGACAGCATCGTCTCGGCCGGTCAGGCCGAGCGGCTGCGCCGGGCCTGGAAGGCCGCGGACCCGCATGCCGAGATCGACTTCGCCCTGCTGCCGCACGAAGGCCATGGCACCGCCGCCTTCGGCCGGGACGCCGTGCTGCGCCCGCTGGCGGATTTCCTAGCGCGGCATCTGGCCTGAGCGCAAGCACCGGGATTTGCTGCCGCATCGCGGCGTGGCCCTGGCGAAAACGACAGAATATTACAAATTCTGCATCTGCGATGTTGCAATATTGCGCAGCCATTCGTAAAACAGGCCCTGCACCCCGCGTCGATTCTGCGCCGCGGCACGAGGAACGCGCAGCAAGAGGAAAGCAAGATGGCCCTGGACCAACCGACCCCGATCGCGCCCTATGATGCGCCGGAAAAGGACCTCTACGAGATCGGCGAGATGCCGCCCCTGGGCTACGTCCCCAAAGAGATGTATGCTTGGGCGATCCGGCGCGAGCGGCATGGCGAGCCCGACAAGGCCATGCAGGTCGAGGTGGTCGAGACGCCGCCGATCGACAGCAACGAGGTGCTGGTCCTGGTGATGGCGGCGGGCGTCAATTACAACGGCATCTGGGCCGGCCTCGGCGTGCCGATCAGCCCCTTCGACGGCCATGGCGCGCCCTATCACATCGCCGGTTCCGACGCCTCGGGCATCGTCTGGGCGGTGGGCGACAAGGTCAAGAACTGGAAGGTCGGCGACGAGGTCGTCATCCATTGCAACCAGGACGACGGCAATGACGAGGAATGCAACGGCGGCGACCCGATGTATTCGCCCAGCCAGCGCATCTGGGGCTATGAGACGCCGGACGGCAGCTTCGCCCAGTTCACCCGCGTGCAGGCCCAGCAGCTGATGCGCCGCCCGCAGCACCTGACCTGGGAGGAATCGGCCTGCTACACGCTGACGCTGGCCACCGCCTATCGCATGCTCTTCGGCCATGAACCGCATGAGCTGAAGCCGGGCATGAACGTGCTGGTCTGGGGCGCCTCGGGCGGGCTGGGATCGTTCGCGATCCAGCTGATCAACGCGGCCGGCGCCAATGCCATCGGCGTGATTTCGGACGAGGACAAGCGCGAATTCGTCATGTCGCTGGGCGCCAAGGGCGTCATCAACCGCAAGGACTTCAAGTGCTGGGGCCAGCTGCCCACGGTGAACACCCCGGAATACAAGGAGTGGTTCACCGAGGCGCGCAAGTTCGGCAAGGCGATCTGGGACATCACCGGCAAGGGCAACAACGTCGACATCGTCTTCGAGCACCCGGGCGAGGCGACCTTCCCGGTCTCGACCCTGGTCTGCAAGAAGGGCGGCATGGTGGTGATCTGCGCCGGCACCAGCGGATTCAACTGCACCTTCGACGTGCGCTACATGTGGATGCACCAGAAGCGCCTGCAGGGCTCGCACTTCGCCCACCTGAAGCAGGCGTCGGCCGCGAACAAGCTGATGCTCGAGCGCCGCATCGACCCCTGCATGTCCGAGGTCTTCCCCTGGGCCGAGATCCCGGCCGCGCATGTCAAGATGCTGCGCAACGAACACAAGCCCGGCAACATGGCCGTGCTGGTGCAGGCCCCCGTCACCGGGCTGCGCACCTTCGAGGACGCGCTGGAAGCCGGCCGGCGCTGAGACCGGATAGCCTTAAAAGGCATATTGACGGCCGATGAAGCGGAATGCTTCATCGGCCTCGTTTTTGTGTTTGGAGACGGATCGTGAATCGGGTTGCAGCTTTTGTAAACTGTTCCATAGCACTGGTTCTATCAGCAAATGGCGCCTTGAGCGCGCCGCAATTTCCACCGACACGAAATGTGGTCGGCGCTGACGAATACTATTTGCTCGAGGAATTCGACGACTGGGTCACGTCATGCCTTCGCACCGAAGACGACATGGACCTCTGCGAGGCATCGACCACATTGTCTGCTCTGGATCAAGGCCTTGAACTTGACCTGGCCTTCACGCCCTATGCGCATTATCAGGACCGGGCCGATGCGGATGTCAACCTGCTGCCCGTGGCTGCGGTGGAGATCTTGCCCTATTCGCAATCACCGCACTACGAAACCTATTCTGCCGCCATAACCAAGGTCGATGGAGAACCATTTGGTGGATATTGGTGCCCGCTGACGACAGAGAATTGCCTGCGCGGTCCGGAGTTTGACTGGGACACCATGTCGGCCGTTCTGGAGGCGCGCACGATTACCGTTGCCGTCTACGACGTCTATCCCGAAGTCGCCGAGGAGGTCGCGAGCATCAGCAAGAGCTTCGAGCTCAAGCCGGTCGTGGAGTTCGAGGTGCCGATGCAGGGCTTTCGATCGGCCTATGATCGCGCGAACAGCTTTACCGCGGAGATCTGGGAGATCGATCTTTCGCAAAACGATGTCCAGGTCAACGAATGCTCGTTCAGTTTCCAAGGTAAACAGAAAACCGTTCGCTACACCTATGACGAGGACTACGACATCGACCAGACGTCCATTCGGGAAATCCTCCGAGGGCCGCGCGGCGGTGGCGACTGCCCCGGCTACGTCATGCTGGCCAGTTTGACCACCGACATGACGCAATCGCAGCGCGAATTGTTCTGCCTTGATTATGACAAGGAGACGGAAACGTATCTGGGGTTTCAGCTGGGAAAAGGCAACGCCTACTCGATCTGCAAAAAACCCTCTAAAAGTTTTTGCGAACACGTCGACAATACCAAGTCCGCAGCAATGGCGATCACCGGCTTTACGACCGGAGCAGTCGGCGGCACTTTCGGCGCCACAACTGCGACAGGAACCACGGTGGTAGCACACAGTTCCGGCGCCGCGATCCTGACAGGCTCGGGTGGATATGTCGCCGGCACCTTGGGCACGATCGGCACCTCGGCCCTTGCCGTCCTGACCGCACCGGCCACGGTTGCGGCCGCCGCCGTCTCCGTCATTGCGGTCGGCGGTGCCGTCTATGTCTGCTCGGATTGACTGCCATGGGACCGCCCACCGGGCGGCCCCCTGCCCGGCAATCCGGCAGAAAATTCGGCAGATTGCCTGAAAACTGTCACTTGCTTATTCAAATTGCTGAAACCTTGGGCTATGCGCGACTCCGTCTCTTTGAGGAAGGATTGCGCGCCATGCCGCAGATCGATGACAAACTTGCGCCCATTTATGAACAGGTCGTCCGCCGCAACGCCGGCGAGCCCGAGTTCCACCAAGCGGTGCGCGAGGTGCTGGAAAGCCTGGGCCGCGTCGTGGCCAAGCGCCCCGACTATCTGGAAGACGCGCTGATCGAGCGCCTCTGCGAGCCCGAGCGGCAAATCATCTTCCGCGTGCCGTGGACCGACGACAAGGGCCAGGTGCAGATCAACCGCGGCTTCCGGGTGCAGTTCTCCTCGGCCATGGGCCCCTACAAGGGCGGGCTGCGATTCCACCCCTCGGTCAATGTCGGGATCATCAAGTTCCTGGGCTTTGAGCAGATCTTCAAGAACGCGCTGACCGGCCTGCCGATCGGCGGCGGCAAGGGCGGCTCGGACTTCGATCCCAAGGGCCGCTCGGACGGCGAGGTCATGCGCTTCTGCCAGAGCTTCATGACCGAGCTTTACCGCCACCTCGGCGAATATACCGACGTGCCGGCGGGCGACATCGGCGTCGGCGGGCGCGAGATCGGCTATATGTTCGGCCAGTACAAGCGCCTGACCAACCGCTACGAGGCGGGCGTGCTGACCGGCAAGGGCCTGTTCTATGGCGGCTCGCTGGCCCGGACCGAGGCCACCGGCTATGGCAACACCTATTTCACCCGCGCCATGCTGCAGACCGGCGGCGAGGATTTCGACGGCAAGACCACCGTGGTCTCGGGCTCGGGCAACGTGGCGATCTACACCATCGAGAAGGTGCAGTCCTATGGCGGCAAGGTCATCGCCTGTTCGGACAGCTCGGGCTATATCGTCGACGAGAACGGCCTCGATCTCGACCTGATCAAGGAGATCAAGGAGGTCCGCCGCGGCCGCATCGGCGAATATGTCCGGCTGAAGGGCCAGGGCTATTTCGTCAAGTCCGGCGAAGGCTCGATCTGGGACGTGCCCTGCCAGGTCGCCATGCCCTCGGCCACGCAGAACGAGTTGACCGGCAAGGACGCCGCGAAACTGGTCAAGAACGGCGTGCAGGCGGTCGGCGAAGGCGCCAACATGCCCTCGACCCCCGAGGCGATCCGCACCTTCCAGCAGGCCGGCGTCAAGTTCGGCCCCGGCAAGGCGGCGAATGCCGGCGGCGTCGCCACCTCGGCGCTGGAGATGCAGCAGAACGCCTCGCGCGATCGCTGGAGCTTCGAGCAGACCGAGGCGCGGCTCGCCACCATCATGCGCGACATCCATGACAGCTGCTACGAGACGGCCGAGGAATTCGGCGCGCCCGGCGACTATGTGATCGGCGCCAATATCGCCGGCTTCATCCGCGTGGCCGAGCCGATGCGCGCCTTCGGCGTGATCTGAGCAAGCCGGGTGGGCCGGGATCAGCCGGCCCGCCCGCAACCCGCTTGCCAGCCCCCATCACGGCCGCTAATCCGCACGGATGTTTTCGACCGTGAGTTGTTCATGCTGATCTTCGTCAAGCCCCGGATCGTGCTCCTGTCGGTGCCCAAGACCGGCACCACGGCGCTGGAACAGGCGCTGTCCGAGCGCGCCGAGATCGCCTTTCGCGGCCGGCCCGAGATCAAGCACCTGAACCTGCGGCAATATATCAACAAGATCCGGCCGCTGCTGCATCCTCTGGGCGGGCCGCGCTTCGAGACGGTGGCGGTGATGCGCGAGCCGCTGGACTGGCTGGGCAGCTGGTATCGCTTTCGCGCCCGCGACGCGCTGATCGGCCGGCCGAACAGCACCGCGCACCTGTCCTTTTCCCGCTTCGTCGAGGATTACCTGCACCCTGGCGAGCGCCCCAGCCACGCCAATCTGGGCCGGCAGTCGGACTTCCTGATCGACAACGACAACCGCATCGCCGTCGACCACATCTTCCGCTACGAGGCGATGCCGGCCCTGGTGGATTTCCTGGCCGCGCGCCTGGGCCAGGCGATCACCCTGCCCCGCGTCAATGTCTCGCCCGAGGCCGCGACCGATCTCGATGCCGGAACCGAAACCCGGCTGCGCGCCGCCATGGCGCCGGAATACGCGATCTGGGAACGGGCGCGTCAGGCGCCGTAAAGCGCGCGGGCCCGGTCCTCGAAGGCGCGGACGATGCGGCTCATCGCCTCGCCGAAGACCACGCCGATGACCTTGCCCAGGATGGCGTTGCGGAATTCGAAATCGACGAAGAATTCGACCTTGCAGCCGCCTTCGGGCAGGTCGGCAAAGCTCCAGCCGCTGCGCAGATATTTGAACGGCCCGTCCAGATATTCGGTGTCGATGCGCCTGCCGGCCGGCCACAGCGTCACGCGGCTGCCGAAACGCTCGCGGAATACCTTGAAGCTGATGACCAGATCGGCCTCGATCACCTCGCTGCCGCCCTCGCCCGGACGGCGGGCGCGGATGCGGGCGGCGGAATTCCAGGGCAGGAACTCGGGGTATCTTTCGATATCGGCGACCAGCGCATACATCTGGTCGGCGGTATAGGGCAGGATGCGGCTGTCGCTGTGCTGAGGCAAGACGTGGTCCCGGGCGGTTTTCCGTTTGGGCGATCCCTAGCAAAGGAAGGGGCGCATGAACAACCTCCTCTGGCTGATCCGGGCATCGCGCTGGGCGCGCAACCCGCCCAGCACGCCAATGGTCAAGCTGGTGCTGGCCATCGTCGCCCTGGGCCTGGTGCTGGTCGCCCTGGAGCATTTCGGCCTCTGGCCCGACTGGGCGACCATGGACCGGCCGCGCGGCATGCCCCGCATCCGGCCCTGACCGCCCGGCTTCTTTGCTCCGCAAATACCCCTGCGGCCGCGCCGCCCGCGGCACCGCCCGCGCCTTTCACCGTTTGCCAAATACTCCGGCAACGGCGCCATGCGCGCGGGCCCGCCGGCCTACATCCCGGCCGCCTTGAACGTGTCGCATTGCGCCATCTGACCCGAACTGAAGCCGCGCTTGAACCATTCCTGCCGCTGCGCGCTCGACCCATGGGTAAAGGCATCGGGCATCGGCGCGCGGCCGGCCTTTTCCATCAGCGTGTCGTCGCCCACGGCGGCGGCGGCATTGATCGCCTCGTCGATGTCGCCCTCGTCGATGCTGTTGAACTGCTGGCTGGCGTGGCTGGCCCAGACCCCGGCAAAACAATCCGCCTGCAATTCGGTCAGCACCGAGATCCGGTTCGCCGTGGCCTCGTTCGACTGCTGGCGGGCCTGCATGGTCTGGCTCAGGATGCCCAGCTGGTTCTGGACATGGTGGCCGACCTCATGCGCGATGACATAGGCATAGGCGAAGTCGCCGCCCGCGCCCATCTTCTGGCTCATGGTGCGGAAGAAATCGGTGTCGAGATAGACTGTGCGGTCCAGCGGACAATAGAACGGTCCCATGGCGGATTGCGCACCGCCGCATTTCGATTTTGTCGCCCCCGAGAACATCACCAGCCCCGGCTCGGCATATTGCTCGCCGGCCTGCTCGGGCAGGACGCGGGCCCAGACCTCCTCGGTATCGGCCAGCACCACGCTGACGAACTGGCCCGATTCCTTTTCCTCGGCGGTCAGCTCACGCGGCTCGCCCGATTGGCTGCCCTGGTCCAGCCCGCCGACGATGGGCGAGATGTCGATGCCGAAGAAATAGCCCACCGCCAGGATCGCCAGCATGCCGACGATGCCGACGCCCCCCGCGCCGGCCCGGCCCATGCCGCGCCGGTCCTCGACATTGCGGCTGCCGCGTCTGCCCCGCCATTCCATCGCACCCCTCCCGCCGGCGGCCGCGCCGGTCAAATCGCCGTCATGCCAGCTTTATCCAAAGCCCTGCCCGGCGCAACACCGACGCGGGCCTGACAGTTCCGCCGCCCCCTTGACAGTTCCGGCCCGGCCCCGCAGCACGGGGCGCAAACGAAGAGGGCGGGCATGTTCGACTGGGTGGTTTCGACGATCGAAAGCTGGGGCTATCTGGGCGTCTGGGCGCTGATGGTGGCCGAGAACGTCTTTCCGCCCATCCCGTCCGAGGTGATCATGCCGCTGGCCGGTTTCCTGGCGGGCGCGGGCAAGCTGTCGCTGACGCTGACCATCCTGGTCGGCACGCTCGGCTCGGTTCTGGGCACGCTGATGTGGTATTGCGTCGGCCTCTGGTTCGGCGAGGAGCGGCTGAAGCGCTTCGCCGCCCGCCACGGCCGGCTCTTGACCCTGTCGCCCGGCGACATCGAAGCGGCGCATGACTGGTTCCAGCGCCACGGCGCCATGGCGGTGTTCTTCGGCCGCATGATCCCGGCGATCCGCACGCTGATCTCGGTCCCCGCCGGGCTGGCGCGGATGCCGCTGTGGAAATTCCTGGCCTATACCACGGCGGGCAGCGCGCTCTGGACCGGGGTGCTGACCTTTGCCGGGCTGATGCTGCATGAAAATTATGCGCTGGTCGCCCACTGGATCGACCCGCTTTCGAAGCTGGTCGTGGTCACGGTCGTGGCGGTCTATGTCTGGCGGGTGATCCGCTGGAAGCCGCATTGACGCTCACGCATTTGGCACTTGCCGAGCGCGCGCCGCCGGCCTAACCCAAGGCGCATGAACGGATTTCCAAGCCAATCGCTGGCCGTCGCGGCCGGCGCAGGATCGGCCGTGCTGCTGGCGGCGGCGCTGACCTTCCAGGCCATGGGCTATGCGCCCTGCGAGCTCTGCATCCTGCAGCGCTGGCCGCATCTTGCCGCCGCGATCATCGGCGGGCTGATCTGGGCCTTCGGCTGGCGGCGCTGGCTGGCCGCCCTCGGCCTGCTGGCGGCGCTTTGCGCCACCGGCTTCGCGATCTACCACGCCGGGGTCGAGCTGAAACTCTGGGCCGGGCCGCAGCATTGCTCGGGCGGAGTCTCGGGCCTGGCGCAGCTGTCGACGCAGGACCTGATGGCCGCCATCGAGGCGGCGCCGCTGGTGCGCTGCGACCAGGTGGCCTGGAGCCTGTTCGGCATCTCGATGGCCGGCTGGAACGCGATCTGCTCGGCGGCGCTCTCGGGGCTGTGGCTGGCCTCGGTCCGGGGCCGCAACCGCGTTCCCGGCACCGCCTGAGGGCCGCTAAAGATTGCGCCGGCTGCTGGTATGGGATAGACCGTCACCCAACAAGATGTTGAGGCGAACCCCGTGGCTGATACCCCCGAAAACGACGACGATTCCCCCGAGAACGGCACGGCCGAACGCGCGGTGATGCATCACGACGGGCCGGTGATCGACATCTCGCGCGAGATGCGCTCGTCCTATCTGGACTATGCCATGTCGGTCATCGTCAGCCGGGCGATCCCGGACCTGCGCGACGGGCTGAAGCCGGTGCACCGGCGCGTGCTTTTCGCCATGCACGAGACCGGCAACACCCATGACAAGCCCTATCGCAAGTCGGCCCGCCCGGTCGGCGACACCATGGGCAAGTATCACCCGCATGGCGACGCCTCGATCTATGACGCGCTGGTGCGGATGGCGCAGCCCTTCTCGATGTCGCTGCCGCTGCTGGACGGCCAGGGCAACTTCGGCTCCATGGACGGCGACAGCCCGGCGGCCATGCGCTATACCGAGGTGCGGATGGACAAGCCCGCCGCCTATCTGATGATGGACATCGACAAGGATACCGTCGATTTCCAGGACAACTACGACGGCAAGGACCGCGAGCCGACCGTCCTGCCGGCACGCTTCCCGAACATGCTGGTCAATGGCGCCGGCGGCATCGCCGTCGGCATGGCGACGAACATCCCGCCGCACAACCTGGGCGAGGTCTGCGACGCCACCCTGGCCCTGATCGAGAACCCGGACCTGCCGACCGAACGGCTGATGGAGATCATCCCCGGCCCGGACTTTCCGACCGGCGGCGTGATCCTGGGCCGCTCGGGCATCCGAAAGGCCTATCTGGAGGGCCGCGGCAGCGTCGTCATGCGCGCCAAGACCCGGATCGAGGAAGGCCGCAACGGCCGCCAGCTGATCGTGCTGGACGAGATCCCCTATCAGGTCAACAAGGCCACGCTGATCGAGAAGATCGCCGAACTGGCCAAGGAAAAGCGCATCGAGGGCATCGCCCATGTGCAGGACGAATCCGACCGCATCGGCGTGCGGGTGGTGGTCGAGCTGAAGCGCGACGCCACCGCCGAGGTGGTGCTGAACCAGCTGTTCCGCTTTACGCCGATGCAGACCAGCTTCGGCTGCAACATGCTGGCGCTGAACGGCGGCCGGCCCGAGCAGCTGACCCTGCGCGACTTCCTGACCCATTTCATCGCCTTCCGCGAGGAGGTGGTCGCCCGCCGCACCGCCTATGAACTGCGCAAGGCGCGCGAGCGCGCGCATGTGCTCTGCGGGCTTGCCGTCGCGGTCTCGAACGTCGATGAGGTGGTGGCGACGATCCGCAGCTCGGCCGACGCCGCCGAGGCGCGGGCGCGGCTGATGGAGCGGCGCTGGCCGGCGCATGAGATCGTCGAATACCTGCGGCTGATCGACGACCCGCTGCATCCGGTGAACGAGGACGGCACCTACAACCTGTCCGAAACCCAAGCCCGCGCCATCCTGGAACTGCGCCTGCAGCGCCTGACCCAGCTCGGCGTGCAGGAAGTCACCGACGAGTTGAAATCGCTGGCCGAGTCCATCCGCGACTATCTCGCCATCCTGGCCTCGCGCGAGCGGATCATGGCCATCATCTCGGGCGAGCTGGCCGAGGTGAAGGGGCTTTTCGCCGTGCCGCGCCGCACCGAGATCGTCGACTGGGCCGGCGACATGGACGACGAGGACCTGATCGAGCGCGAGGACATGGTCGTCACCATCACCTCGGGCGGCTATATCAAGCGCACCGCCCTGGCCGAATTCCGCAGCCAGCGCCGCGGCGGCAAGGGCCTCTCCAGCATGGCGACCAAGGAGGACGACCTGGTCACCACGCTGTTCGTCGCCAATACCCATACCGAGCTTCTGTTCTTCACCACCGACGGCATGGTCTATCGGCTGAAGACCTGGCGCCTGCCGCTGGCGGGCCGCACCTCGAAGGGCAAGGCCATCGTCAATATCCTGCCGATCCAGGCCGGGGTCTCGATCGCCGCGCTCTTGCCGATGGATGCGCCCGAGGCGGATTGGGACGATTACCAGGTGGTCTTTGCTACCTCGGACGGCGATGTCCGCCGCAACGCGCTTTCGGATTTCACCAATATCATGCGCAACGGCAAGATCGCCATGAAGCTGCCCGAGGGCGTCGAGTTGATCGGCGTGCGGCTGGCGACCGAAAATGACGACGTGATGCTGGTCACCGCCTCGGGCCGGGCGATCCGCTTCCAGACCACCGACGTGCGCGTCTTCAAGGGCCGCGATTCCACCGGCGTGCGCGGCATCCGGCTGGTCAACAAGGGCGACCGCGTGGTCAGCATGTCGGTCATCCGCCACTTCGAGGCCGATCCGGCCGAACGCGCCGCCTATCTGAAGATGCGCCGCGCCGTCGAGGGCGCGCTGGACGACGGCGCCGAGGCCGACGAGGACGAGGATGCCGTGGCCGAGGGCAACATCACCCAGGAACGCTATGCCGAGATGTCGGCGGCCGAGGATCTGATCCTGACCATCACCGCCAAGGGCGCGGGCAAGATCAGCTCCAGCTTCGACTATCCGCTGCGCGGCCGCGGCGGCCAGGGCGTCACCGCCATGGACAAGGCGATGCGCGGCGGCCCGCTGGTCGCCAGCTTCCCGGTGGAACGCGACGACCAGATCATGCTGGCGACCTCGACCGGGCAGTCGATCCGGGTTCCGGTCGACGGCATCAGCTTCCGCTCGCGCTCGGCCGGCGGCGTGCGCGTCTTCAATACCGGCACCGATGAAACCGTTGTTTCTGTTGCCCGCATCGCCGAGAATGGCGAGGATGACGAGGCCGAAGAGGCATAGGCAAAACCGGGGCGCCCTGCCCCGGTCCTCAGCAACGGGGACGGGATTGAGGCCAAGCGACTCGCAACTGGCGGAACGGTTGCAGACCGGCTTTCTGGGCGTCATCGCCTTTGGCCTGGTGCTGGCGCTGATGGTGCAGGCGCGCTTCATCCTGATCTGCCTGGTCTTTGCGATCATCATCTTTTCGCTGACCTCGGACGCGATTTCCGCCTTTGCCCGGCTGAAGGTGCCGAACTGGCTGGCGACCACGCTGGCGCTGATCGCCATCGCCATCGGGCTGCTCTGGACCGCGACCACGGTGGTGGCGCAGGTCAACGAGGTGCTGTCCACCGCGCTGAACTATGCCGACCGCGCCCAGGCCGCGCTGGAGCGGCTGAGCCAGCGCTGGGGCCCGAACGTGCAAGAGGCGATCAACACCTTCCTCGGCAGCGTCGATTTCGCCGGCTGGATGCGCTCGGCCGCCGGCCAGGCCTCGAACCTGGTCTCGGCCTCGGTGCTGATCCTGACCTTCGTCGGCTTCATGTTCAGCGAGCGGATCTGGTTCCCGATCAAGATCGAGCGGCTGACCGGCGACCCCGACCGTGCCCGGCAGGTGCTAGCGACGGTGCACAAGATCATGCGGCGGGTGAACCGCTATCTGGTGGTCAAGGCCGCGATCAGCGCGGTCACGGCGGCGCTGATCTGGCTGACCTTCCGCTTTTTCGGGCTGGAGCTGGCGGGCGCAGTCGCCATGCTGACCTTTATCCTGAACTTCATCCCGACGCTGGGCTCGATCATCGCCACGGTCATCACCGTCGCCATCGTGCTGGCCCAGACCGGCGATCCGACCACGACGCTGGTGATCGGCAGCATCACCACGGCGGTGCATTTCATCATCGGCAATGTCTTCGACCCGATGCTGCTGGGCCAGACGCTGCGGCTGTCCTCGTTCGGGATCATCCTGTCGCTGGCGTTCTGGGGCGCGGTCTGGGGCATCTCGGGCACCTTCCTTGCGGTGCCGATCATGGTGGCGGTGATGATCGTCTGCGCGCAGATCCCCTGGCTGCGGCCGGTGGCGATCCTGCTGTCGCAGGAGGGCGTGCCCGAGGCCGAGCCGCGCCACCCCCGCCTGCGCGGCTGACCGCAGCGCCAGGATCAGTCGCGGTCGGTGTCGTCGCGGCCGTCGTTGTTGACGCCGGCGGGACCGTATTCGCCGCTTTCATGGCCCTCGAACTCCTGCGTGGGCCGCTGGTCCTCTGCGACCGGCCGCGCGGGCGCCTCGGGCGGGATCGCGGGGGTGGCGGCGGGCGCCTCCTCGGCCGCAGGCTCGGCGCGGTGCAGGTAGATGTCCTGCGATCCCCTGACGATGCCGGGCAGGACGATCCCCGCGGCGGCAAAGCGTTCCAAGATCTGGTGGTTGATCTCGGAGACGACCGAGACGCCGGCATTGATGTCCGACAGCATCGCGCGCAGCTCGTAATTCTGTCCCGTCGGGGTGATGCTGCGCAGCAGGACGGCGGGGGCCGGGTTGACCAGCACGGTCGGCTGGTCCTCGGCGATGTCGCGCAGCAGGGCGGCGACCATGCGGCCGTCCGAGCCGACGCCGACCGTGATCGGCACGATGATCCGGCCCTGCAGGCTGCCGCGCGTCCAGTTCGTCACCGGCTGCGTGATCAGGTTCGAGTTCGGAACGATGATCTGCGTGCGGTCGAAGGTCTGGATCTGGGTGGCGCGCACCGCCATCTTCTTGACCACGCCCTGCTGGCCGCCGACCTCGATCCAGTCGCCGACGGCGATCGGGCGCTCGACCAGCAGGATGATGCCCGAGACGAAGTTCGACACCACCTGCTGCATGCCGAAACCGATGCCGACCGACAGGGCACCGGCGACCACGGCCAGCGAGGTCAGGTTGATCCCGGCCGCGGTGATCGCCAGCAGCGCCGCCAGCCCCAGCCCGCCATAGCCGATCATCGAGACGACCGCGTTCTGCCCGCCGCGGTCCAGCCGCGTCTTGGGCAGGATCGAGCTGCGGAAAGCGCCCTGGATGAAGTTGGTCAGGAAATAGCCGACGGCAAAGACCAGCACGAAGGTCAGGATCGCCATCGGCGACAGCGTGACCCCGCCCAGGCTGAAACCCTGCTGGGTGCGGGTCCAGGCCTCGGCCAGGTCGCTGACCCGCGCGCCCCAGATCAGCGCGAACAGCGGCAGCGAGGCCAAGACCAGGGCAAAGCCGATCAGCGCCGGCATCAGCGCGTCGCGGGCCGCGGCGCCGCCGCCCTTGGCCATGGCATAGAGGTCGCCGATGAAGTCCTGCAGCACGATCAGCAGCCCCGCCAGCCCCAGCGTCATGACCGAGGACCACAGCGCCGCATTGGCCGCCGTGACATAGCCCACCGCCGCGGCCAGCGGTGCGGCCAGCGCCACGATCCGCGCCATCGCGCCCAGGAAGGCTACGATGCGCACGCGGTAATCCGGCGCATCCGACACCTCGGACGGGCGCAGCCGGCGCAGCAGATTCGCCAACTGGAACAGGCAGAAGGCGCCGAACAGGATCAGCAGGAAATGCCAGACTCCGGCCGAGGCCTCGCCCAGCCGTTCCGGCACGGTATTCGCGTCATTGTCGCTGTTGAAGCCCGAGAGCGGCAGCACCGAGCGCGCGATGAGCTGGTGCAGCGCCAGCGACATGGCCAGCAGCGTGGCGCGGAACCGCGACCGCCGCCGCTGCGCCTCGTTCATCGGCAGCGGCGCCTCGCCCGCGGTGCCCTCCTCGGGAAACAGCCGGCGCGCCAGCCAGATGCCGCCGAAGAACGACAGGCCCGAGGCCGGCACCGAGCGCAACAGCGGCATGCCCCAGTCGTCGAAGAGATCGGTGGCGATCAGCGTCGCCGCGGCCAGCATCACCCCGATCAGCGGAATCGCGATCTGGCCCAGCGACACGCCAAAGACCAGCGCCGCGCGCGAGCGTTCGCCGGCCCGCGCCGACAGCCGCGAGGGCAGCGAGTCGATCCAGTGCCGCCCGCGCGTCAGCAGGATCAGCGCCACCAGCAGGAAGCCCCCGACCAGCGGCAGCCGGTCGGTAAAGCCCGAAAGCCCGCCGATGTCGTCCCAGCGGCTCCGCGCCTCGGCATAGATCTGCCGGCCGACATTGGCCGCCTCGACCATCGCCGGGCCCCAGTTCGCGGGGTTCAGCGGCGAAGGCGTCTTGCGGATCAGCGCATGCGCCTGGCGCTGGCGGATGGTCTGGTCGATCTGGGTGACGATGCCGTCGGCGCGGCCATAAGCCTCGACCGCCTGCAACCCCGGCGCCTGCAGGGTCGAGAGTTGCTCGTTCAGCTCCTTGCGGCGCGCGGCGATGTCGTCGGATTCGGTCTGGCCCTCGGCCGGGGGCGGCCCCAGGGCGTTGATCTGGTCCTTCAGCGTCGCGATCCGGGTCGCGTTGATGCCCTGGGCCTGCTTCAGCCGCTCGCGCCACTCGACCACGGAATCGCGGATGGTCTGCAGCCGCTTGTCGTTGGCCTGGTCGGATTGCAGGATCTGCTCGGCCTGGTCGGCGAGCTTGTTCCAGGCGTTGTAATCCGGCGCCTGCGGGTCCTGCGCCACGGCCGGCAGGGTCAGCGCCAGAAACAGCGCGACGACAAGCGCGGCGAGGCGCGGCAGCACGGCAGCAAGACGGGGCATGGGTCGGTCAGTCCTCGAACACTTCGGGCAGATCGGCGGGTTTGCGCGCCATCCATTCCGGCACCGGCAGGCCCTTGGCGCGCAGGAACTCTGGGTTGAACAGCTTGGTCTGGTAACGCGTGCCATAGTCGCAGAGCACCGTCACGATGGTGTGACCCGGTCCCATCTCGCGCGCCATGCGGATCGCGCCGGCGACATTGATGCCGGACGAGCCGCCCAGGCACAGCCCTTCGTGTTCCAGCAGGTCGAAGATCACCGGCAGCGCCTCGGCGTCCGAGATGCGCCAGGCCATGTCGGGGGTGAAGCCCTCCAGGTTCGCGGTGATGCGGCCCTGGCCGATGCCCTCGGTGATCGAGGAACCGGGGCTCTCGAAGACGCCCTCGGTATAGAAGCTGTAGAGCGCCGCGCCTTCGGGGTCGGCCAGGCCGATCTTCACGCCCTTGGGTTGCAGCGCCATGGCGACGCCGGCCAGCGTCCCGCCCGAGCCCACGGCGCAGACGAAGCCGTCTACCTTGCCGCCGGTCTGTTCCCAGATCTCGGGGCCGGTGGTTTCCAGATGCGCCTGGCGGTTGGCGATATTGTCGAACTGGTTGGCCCAGATGGCGCCGTTCGGCTCGGTCCGCGCCAGTTCTTCGGCCAGCCGGCCGGAATAGCGCACATAGTTGTTCGGGTTCTTGTAGGGCTGCGCCGGCACTTCGACCAGTTCGGCCCCGGCCAGGCGCAGCATGTCCTTTTTCTCCTGGCTCTGGGTTTCCGGGATCACGATGACGCTGCGAAAGCCCATCGAGGCGCCGACCAGCGCCAGGCCGATGCCGGTGTTGCCCGCCGTGCCCTCGACGATGGTGCCGCCCGGCTGCAATTCGCCCCGCGCTACCGCGTCCCTGATGATGTAGAGCGCGGCGCGATCCTTGACCGACTGGCCTGGGTTCATGAACTCGGCCTTGCCCAGGATCTCGCAGCCGGTCTCTTCCGAGGCGCGGTTCAGCCGGATCAGGGGAGTATTGCCGATGGCAGAGGCGAGGTCGGGGCAGATGCGCATGGCGTGGCCTTTCGCGGAAGGGATCGCCCTTGGTTTACACGCCACAACCGGATGGCGGCAACCCCGCCCCGGCGCAGGTCACGACCCGCGTCGCAACGCCTCGTGGCGCAGTTCCAGCCACAGCGCCAGGTTCAGCAGCGGCCCGTTGCGGATCTCGCCCGCCAGCGCCATGCGGGTCAGTTCGGCGCGCGGGATCAGGTGGCTGCGGATGTCCTCGTCCTCGCTGTCAAGCCCGCCGATGCCGGCCGCCTCGTCCGGCAGATCGGCGATGCCGATGTAAAGATACAGGTATTCCGCCACCGCCCCCGGGCTGGGATAGTTGTGCGGGCCGGGAATCAGCCTCTCGATCCGGAGCCCGGCCTCTTCGACCGCCTCGCGCAGCGCCGCCTCGGCCGGGGTCTCGAGCGCATCGACGCGGCCGGCCACGGTCTCGTGCAGCCAGGGCTGGGCATCGCCGCGCAAGGCCGGGCCGGCGCGGAACTGGTCGATCAGCATCACCCGGTCACGGCGCGGATCCCAGGGCAGCACCACCGTCGCGTCGCCCGAGACGAAGACCGCCCGCAGCAACTCGGGCGTCCAGCCGCCGCCGTGGCGCAGGTGACGCAGCCGCGCCTCCTCGACCGAGAAATAGGCGGCATATGGCTCGCTGATCGAGAGCAGGTCCCAGCGCCCCTGCCCCGCCGGCCCGACGCCGGGCAAGGCGGCGGTCTCGGCGGCGCGCAGCCGCGAGGCGACCCAGGTCGCGATCATCGGCAACCGGCGCCGGACCTGTTCGGCCGGCTGGTCCTGGGGCAGCGCGAGCAGTTGGTCGGCCATGGCGGCGGCCAGTTCGGGCTGCCAGCCGGTCTGGTCCTGCGGACCCGGACCGTCGAGCGAAGCCCCCAGCGCGTCGCGCCCGCCGACCTGGCAGGGTTCCAGCTTCAGGATCGCGGCATAGCGGCGCAGCGCCGGCGTCCATTCCGCCTGCCACAGCGGCAAGTCGGTTCCGGCCGGTTGCAGGCGCGGCCAGCAGCCGGCCGCAATGCCGGCGCATGGCTCCGGCACCAGCGCATGCCCGACCAGTGGCTCGGCCGGCGTGGCCTCGGGCGCAAGGCGTTGGCGCAGCAGGGGATGGGCCAGCGGCCCGATCAGCAGCGGCATCGGCGGGTTCCTTTTCTGCGGCCGCGACGGGAGTTCAGGACCGGTTGCAAAACTTTCGCGTTTTTGGCGCGAAGCCCCTTGCGCTTCAACCCCGCTGCGGCTAAATCCCCGCCACCACCCAAGAGCGCGGAGAGGTGCCGGAGTGGTCGAACGGGGCGGTCTCGAAAACCGTTGAGCCTTCACGGGTTCCGTGGGTTCGAATCCCACCCTCTCCGCCAGTTGCCCCCGCGAAAGCGTTCTGCCGATCCGGCCGCGGCCGGATTTTTCCGTTGTTTTCAAGGGTTATGCGGGATGGGCTGAACACTGACCCTGCCGCCAATAAGCCTGAAAGTGTTCTCTCGGGGCCGATATTCTCCAGACCTGTTGACTGCGCCGCTTCGGTGAACAGCCTGTAATCATCTGACTATAAACGATTTTATTTCGCGCCAGCGCGGACTCCGATCCCGGTTCCCTTCGCTTCCTATGGCCCCTCACGTCGAACTTTTCCGGTCTCGCCGTTACGATGCATCGGCGTATGTCGCTGTGAAGATCGTTTCGGACAGCCATTTCTTGAACGACGGGTTGTCGGAGAACTGCTTGAACAACTCGGTATGATCGGAGAGCAGCTCGATCACTGCGCGTTCAAGTGCCTTGTCGTGCTCGATCCGGGCGTTCTGCTTGTCCGAGTTTTTCATGGCGTTCTGATACGCCCTGTCCGCCGAGACTTTCGCGGGCAGTTCCTCTGCAATCACCTTCCCGATCTTGTCCTTGTCCTTCCACTCGATATTGCCGAACATCTCGTTGAAAATCTTTAAAATATTGCTCAGGAGATCAAGCTCTGGATCGGGCCGGCCGCCGCCCCCCGTGGTCGGCACGGGCTCGATTTCTGCGTCTGCGTCGGGCAACACGATGGCCATGGTTGCCTGAGCTTCGACCCGATAGCTGTCCATGTCGATTGCCTCGAGAATACCCTTTGACAGGTCCGGCTCCTCCGGGGCCGGCAGCTTCGGCGTCAGGAAATTCAGGAAGATCGACAGCTTCTCCCAATCGGCATTGCTGAAGGGAAGGATCGCAGCCAGGAAGCCGTATGTCCTGGTGAACGCCTTCGCCTTGCCCTTGAAGTCGACCTGTCCGTCCTCGTCGAGGTCTGCCTTGTATACGGCCACGCAAGCGTCGAGGATCGGGTCGAGCTTGTCCCGGTCTGCGCCGCCGAGGTAGAGCGCCACCAAGTCCTCCACCTGTTCCCAAGAATAGACCTGGTAGCCGTCCAGTGAGGCCTTCAAATCGTGCAGCTTGTTAGGATCGGTCTCTTCGCTGAGAATCGTGGTCCGATAGTACGGCTCGAAGGATGCCTTGATGGCGTCGAAGTCGTTCATGAAGTCGAGAACAAAGGTGTCGTGCTTCTGCGGATGTGCCCGGTTCAGCCGCGACAGGGTTTGCACCGCCTTCACGCCGGACAGCGTCTTGTCCACGTACATCGTGTGCAGCAGCGGCTCGTCATAGCCGGTCTGAAACTTGTCCGCGACAATCAGGAAGCGATACGGATCCTTTTGAATCAGCTCCTCGATCTGGCTGCTCGGAAAGCCGTTCATCGTCGCTTCCGTGACCTTCTGGCCGCCATACTCATGTTCGCCCGAGAAGGCGACGATGGCTTGGTACGGGCTCTTGCGTTCCTTCAGATAGGCCTGGAAGGCGTGGAAGTACTGGATCGCGCGCTGAATCCCGTTGGTGATGACCATCGCCCGGGCCGCACCGCCGATCTTGCGGTGCGCGATGACCTGGTCGTGGAAGTGATCGACCATGATCTCGGCCTTCTTCCGGATCGCATGGTCATGGGATTCCACATACTTGCGCAGCTTTTTCTGCGCCCGCTTCGTGTCGAACTTGGGATCGTCCTCAACCGTCTTCATGAGCCGGTAGTAGCTGTCGACCGGCGTGTAGTGCTTCAGCACGTCGAGGATGAAGCCCTCCTGAATCGCCTGCTTCATCGTGTAACTGTGGAAAGGCACGTGCTTGACCTTGTCGCCCTGCGGGACCGGAGCGCCGAATACCTCCAGGGTCTTGTTCTTTGGCGTGGCGGTGAACGCGAAATAGCTGGCGTTCGACAGCACCTTCCGAGCTTCCATCAGCCGGTTGATGGCATCCTCGACCGTCTCGTCCTCCTCCTCGGCGCCATTCGCCGCGAGCGCGATGTTCATCTTCGCGGCAGTGCGGCCGCCCTGGCTGGAATGGGCCTCGTCGATGATGATGGCGAAGGTTCGCCCACGGTGCTCGTCGCCGATCTCGTCGAGGATGAAGGGGAACTTCTGCACCGTCGTGATGATGATTTTCTTGCCGGCCTTCAGGAAGGCGCGCAGGTCGCCAGACTTTTCGGCGTGGCCCACGACGGATGACACCTGCGCGAACTGTTTGATCGTATCGCGGATCTGTTTGTCCAGAACGCGCCGGTCGGTGACCACGATGACGGAGTCGAAGGTCATCGTTCCGGCCGTCTCCAGGCCGATCAACTGGTGGGCGAGCCAGGCAATCGAGTTGCTCTTGCCCGAACCGGCCGAGTGCTGGATCAGGTACCGCTTTCCGGCCCCTACGGCTTCGGCATCGGCCAGCAGCTTGCGCACCACGTCAAGCTGGTGAAACCGCGGGAAGACCTGCTTCGGCGGCTTCTTCTTGCCGCGCTCGTCGACCTCCTCGACCACCTGCGCATAGTTCTCAAGGATGTCGGTGAGGTTTCGCTTCGTCAGGTACTCCTTCCACATGTAGTCGGTCTTCAGCCCATGAGGGTTCGGCGGATTGCCCGCGCCGTCGTTCCAGCCCTTGTTGAACGGCAGGAACCAGGACGCCTTGCCCTTCAGCTGGGTGCACATCCGTACCTCGTGATCGTCCACGGCGAAGTGGACGACGCAGCGGCCGAACTGGAACAGTAACTCCTTCGGACTGCGGTCGCGCTTGTATTGCTCGATCGCGTCTTCGACCGTCTGCTTGGTCAGGCTGTTCTTCAGCTCGAAGGTGGCAACCGGCAGGCCATTGATGAAGACGGCCACGTCGAGCGACAGCTTGGTGGCGTCCTTCGAATAGTGCAGCTGGCGGGTGACGCTGAAGATATTCGCGGCGAACAACACCTCGGCCTTGGCGTTGCCCGGGGTGGGCGTGCCGAAGAACAGCTCCACCGAGCCGGGGCCGTGCTTCACGCCGTTGCGCAGCACGTCGATGACGCCGCGCTTGGCGATCTCGCCCTGCAGCCGGTGCAGGAACTGCAGCCGCTTCGGTCCATCCTCGCCGATGCCGAGCGCCTCGACGGCCTCGGGCTGTGTCGCGTTGAGGAAGTCGGACAGCTTCGTCAGGTCAACGGCGTGGTCCCGGTCGAAATCCTTCGAAGCCCCGGCAACGTAACCCGCCTCGTCAATGAGCGAGCGGACGATGAGGGCTTCGAGGCCTTTCTCGCTGGTGTCCGTCGTCATCAGCCCGCCTGCAATGCACCGGCATCTATCCAGCCCTTCTTCTGAAGGACCTCCGCCGCCAGTGCGACTTGCCTCGGCGAGAACTGTTTCTTGCGATCATTCCACCCGTAGACCTTGGAGACCGCCTCATTGATCGAGTGCGGGGACTCGTGCGTGATCACCCAGTGGACCGTTGACAAAAGCTCAAGCCCGAAAGGCGTCTCGAAGCCTTCGACGAGGCTGGCCACCTTGTCGAAACGGGCCCGCGTGTCCGGATGCTCTCCGAGGAATTCGTCGGCGTCCTTCACCGCTCCCGGCACAAGCTCGAGCTGCTTGTTGGGCGCATCGCCCCCGTCGCGGTAGCCGGAGACGAAATATCCTTCGATCTCGCGCAGGACGTGGGTCAGGTTCTCCGAATACGGGCCGTACGGGCCCTTCACCACCCGGAGCCGTTCCATGGACGGCTCGCCGCTGACTTTCATGAAGTACATGAGCTTGTGCACTTCAAGCAGCGTCACGAACGGATCCAGCAGCCCGCTGAGATACCTGTCCATCAGCCCGACCAGCGCCGCACGGCCGGGGGTCATGTTCGGCGCCGTCTGCCGCCTTGCAATCTGGGCCGCTTCCGGTGCGCCATTCGGCTGGAAGATGATGACATGCAGGTCGTTGAAGCCGCACAGCGCCGCTTCGATCCTTGGTCGGACCTCATTCCAGTCGAGGCCACCCAGCCCACTGCCAAGTGGGGGAATGGCGATCGAGCGAATCTTCTTTTCCCGGATCACGCGCTGCAGGTCCTTCAGACCCGCGTCGATGTCTTCCATACGGCTCTTGCCGCGCCAGTGACGCTTGGTCGGGAAATTAATGATGTATCGCGGGCTGGTCAGCTGGCCGGTCTCGAAGACGAACATATGGCCGGGCCGGACTTCATCACGCTTGCAGGCTTGCTCGTAGGCGCGGAAATTCTCTGGAAACGCGTTCTTGAACTGAAGCGCGATCCCTCGGCCCATTACGCCGACGCAGTTCACCGTATTCACCAGGGCGTCGGCATCAGCGGCCAGAATATCGCCCGTCTTGTATTCGAACATCGCTGCCTCCCTCCCCATCAATAGTACCAATCCGGCTTGATTTCGACATGCAGCTTATGGCCCGCCGCCTGCAAGGCCGCTCTGACCTGCCCGTAGACCTGCTGCGACCTTACCCCGATCCGGGTCACAAGCTGCCATGGAAAAGCCCGTTCCATGAGAAATTCCGCCTGCTTGCCTTCCTTGACCGAGCGCGAGATGCCGTTCCCCGCCCAGCGGTTCGTCTGGACCGCGTCCCAGTTGATGGCATCAAGCTGCCCGAGGTCGGCCCTGTCCTCGAAGTAATAGGCCCCGGCGTTCGACAGGGTGAAGGCCCAGCGGGACCGGTTCTGATCCGCCCAGGCCACGCTGTCGCGCAGGTCGGCCTCCAGATGGACGATCGGTCCCTGGCCGCCGCGATAGGCAAGCTCGGCATGGTTCGCGCAATGGATCAGATAGAGCATGATCGAGCGCGGGCAGAAGTAGAAGGGCACGCAGCCGCCGACCCGCAGGCCGGGATGGCTGGATAGATCTTCGGGGCGGCGGGCGGCGGCATGGTCAGTCCTCATCCTCCGCCAGTTCGTCGGTGCCCTCGGCGTCCAGGTCCTCGTCCAGCGCGTCGTCCTCGTCGATGGCCGGTTCGTCGGCGGGTGCCACGATCTCGATGTGGCGCACGTCCAGTTTGCCGGTGACGACATCGGCGATCAGGCGTTCACGGTATTCGCGGATCAGTGCAGTCTCACTTTCCAACCGAATTTGCAGTTGGCTGAGTTCGTGAGTCTCATCCTCAATATGCTCCAAAATCTGCCGTTGCTCGATAATGCCCGGAGCGACAATCGAGATGCCACCCATTGTCGGCGTGTAGAGCCGATTGAACCCATCGCCAATGCCTTGAGAGCGTATCGCGAATTGCTGAACGAATATTGGCGTCTTGAAGAGTGTCGCAAGATATTCCGCGTCGCAGTCTCCAGTCGGCACAAACACCGCGTAATCTGGGCTGACCATACCTTCTTCACTTGCCAGCCCGAACATTCCTGACCATGCTTGCATCCGGTTCATTACAATCTCGCCCGGCAGGCACACTTTGTAATTCGTAAAATCTGCCGCGCTCGCCGGTCGGCTGGCTACATCAGAATGTCGAACAAGACCATGCTTCCGCGTAAGCGATAGCAATTCGTGCTGGCCCGTCCCGCTTCTGGTATCCTTTTCGCGAACGACATTCTTTATCCGCTTCACCTCCCAATGCACCGGAACTTCGGGCATCCAGTCGATGCCGGTGGGCTTCATCGGGGCGGCGGGGTTCAGGCCGCGCGTGACGGCGCGGTTGATGATCGCCTGGCGTTGCTCGTTCAACAGCCCGATCAGCCGCCGCTTGTTGCGGATCAGGCGGGCCGTCCGACGACCGTGGGCATCGAGATACTCCGCGATTCGCGCCTGCTCCCCGGTCGGAGGAAAGGCAGACGGCATCTGCTTGAACTCGTCCCAATAAAGCCGGTTGCGATCCGAGACGATGCCCCGCGAGAACTTGTTCACCTCGCGCGTGTAGGCGGATGTGCGGAAAAGATAGGTGAAGTAGCGCGGATCGACCCCGGGGAACGGTCGCGCGACGACATAGGCCGGGCTGATCAGGCCGTCCTCGGGTGCGACGCCCACCGCGCCCTGCCACATGCGCATCATGTTGTAGGCGATGTCACCTTTGGCGGCACGCTTGTACTTGCTGCGATCCGCCATCTGCTGTTTCCGCGCGCCGTTCTCCATGTCACGGACCCGGACGCCCGTGCGCAGCGAAACCTCCAGGATCGGCAGATCCTCGAAGCCGGTCTCGACTCTCTCGGCAAACAGGCGGCCGTTGCGCCGTACATCCCAATGGGACGGGATCGCGCCGAGCCAAGGCAACCCGCTGTCGCGATAGGAGGCATAGGGGGCAAGTCCCCCACATTCCGCCGACGGTGCCAAGGTGAGCGCGCGCGCCGTCATGCGCCCCGGCCCCCGATCAGCACATCCTCCAGCAGGCCCTCGGCCTGCCTCTCCAGCGCGCGGATGTCCGCCTCGATCTGGTCCAGCGAACGCAGCGGCTGCGGCTTGTAGAAATGCCGGGTGAAGCTGATCTCGTAGCCGATCACGGTCTTCGAGGCGTCGATCCATGCGTCGGGCGCATGGGGCAGCACCTCGCGTCGCACGAAGGCTTCGATGCCGCCATCCTCAAGGAACGGCACCTGTTCGGTGTCCCGCAGGTCGCTATCCGGCTCGTATTCCACCACCACCGGCTTGCCGTCGATGCTGGTGCGATAGCTGCCGTGCAGCGCGTCATGGTCGATATCGGCGCCGGGTTTCGGCTTCGTGACCTTGCGGATCACCGGCGCTGCCTCGGCCGCCTTCACCCCCAGCGCCGACATCAGCAGCTTCTGCCGCTTGGCGGTCATCCGGATGCCAAGCCCGGCGGCCGCCGCCTCAACCTGCTCGGCGAGGCGGTTGAAGTCGAGATGCGGGCCGGCGCCCGCATGTTCGGCGACGGCCTCGACAGCGCGCGCCAGATCGGCCTCGCCCACATCGGCGCAGGACTTGCGGAAGCGGCGCAACGCGACGTCCGACAGTTCGACCTTCAGGCGCAACGGGCGTTCGATGGTGGCCTTCCAGTAGCCGAACGCCGCGTTGGGGAAAATTTTCGACGTCTCGTCCTCACGGCCCTGCATGAAGGCGTCGGTGATCCGGCGAAGATCGTCGGGCCCCAGTTCACAGTTCTTCTTGCCCAGGTTCTTGCGCAATGGCCTGAACCAGGACGTGGCGTCGATGAGTTGCACCTTGCCGCGGCGGTGTTCCGCCTTGCGGTTGCTCAGCACCCAGATGTAGGTCGCAATCCCGGTATTGTAGAAGATGTTCAGCGGCAGGGCGACGATGGCCTCCAGCCAGTCATTCTCGATCACCCAGCGCCGAACGTTGCTCTCGCCCGATCCGGCGTCGCCGGTGAAAAGCGACGATCCGTTGTGGACTTCGGCGATGCGGCTGCCGAGGGGCGAGGCCGTCTTCATCTTGCTGAGCATGTTGGCCAGAAACACCATCTGGCCGTCGCTGGAGCGGGTTATCAGGCTGAATTCCGGGTCGCCGCCATGTTCGATCAGGAAGCGAGGATCGCGAATGTCCTTCTTCCCGCCCATGCGTTCGAGGTCGGTCTTCCACGATTTGCCATAGGGCGGGTTCGACAGCATGAAGTCGAACTCGTGGGACGGGAAAGCGTCCGACGAGAGCGTGGAGCCGAATTTCATGTTCTCGGCTTCGAGCCCTTCGCCCTTCAGGATCAAGTCGGCCTTGCTGATGGCGAAGGTCTCGGGGTTGACCTCTTGGCCATAGAGATGGACCGAGACCTCCTTGCTGTGCTCAGTCGCGAGCCTGGTGAACGTCTCTTCCGCCACGGTCAGCATGCCGCCGGTACCACACGCCCCGTCATAGACGAGATAGGTGCCCGACTGGATGTCGTCGGCGATCGGCATGAAGATGAGATGGGACATGAGCTCCACCACGTCGCGCGGGGTGAAGTGCTCGCCGGCTTCCTCGTTGTTCTCTTCGTTGAAGCGCCGGATCAGCTCCTCGAAGATCGTACCCATGGAGTGGTTGTCGAGGCCCGGCAGGCGCACGGTGCCATCGGCATGCAGCACAGGCTTCGGGCTGAGGTTGACCGATGGATCGAGGAATTTCTCGAGCAGGAAACCGAGCGCGTCAGCTTCGACCAGGGTCGGTATCTGATTGCGGAACTTGAACTTGTCCAGCACCTCCTGGACGTTCGGCGAGAAGCCATCGAGGTAAGCTTCAAAATCCGCCTTCAACTGCTGGCGCCGCGCGCGGGATGTGAGGTCGCGCAGGCGGAACTGCGAGGTGTTGTAGAACGCTTCTCCAGAGGCTTGGCATAACGCGGCGTGCTGATTGGCAACGCCAGCCTTGTCGAGCTGCGTCTTCATTGCGAGCACGGCGTCCTTGGTTGGCTCCAGCACCGCATCAAGACGCCGAATCACCGTCATCGGCAGAATGACATCCCGATACTTTCCCCGGACATAGACGTCGCGCAGGATATCGTCGGCGATGTTCCAGATGAAATTGCTGATGTTCAGTTCACTCAATGCCCGCCCCCGGAATTATCTTGCGCAGCCTGCTTCTGCTGATCGATCCATGCGTCCAGATCGGCCCTCTTGAAGCGCCACGAGCCTGCAACCTTGAAGCCGGGCAGTTCACCCCTCTTGGCCAGGCGGTAGACCGTCTTTTCATCGACGTTCAGGTAGCCAGCGACGTCGCGAACAGTCATCGCGGGTTCGGGCTGCATAACCATCCCTGTCCTCTCGAAGATTTCGGGGATCCTAGCAGGGTAAGCCGGGGCAAGCCAGTCCATCAGTGCCCATTCTGGTCACTGCTTGTTATCAAGGGCCCCTTGCGCTTGCCACTCCAATGGGAACGGCTCTATCAACCGCGCCAGCGTCACCTCCGGCCCCTGCCGCCCGTCGAGAATGGCCTCCACGATGTCTGGCGCAAGCAGCGTCAGTCGTAGAAGCCGGGTGACGTACGACACCGCGATTCCTTCACGCTCAGCCAATTCAGCGATGGTGGTGACCTCACCCGACTCGAGCATCCGCTTCCATCGGAAGGCCCGGGCCAGCGCCTTGACGAGGGCATTGTCGGGGCGGCGCTGAGTCGGGACGTCTGCAGGCAGCTGCATCTCCTTCCGTCCGCCGCGCTTGATGATGCGGAATGGAACGTGGATGGTGACGGTGTCGGGGATCGGCGTGGCGCGGGTCATGCGGCAGCTCCAATGTCGGTGGTGATTTCGCGCGCCAGTGTCGCCAGCCCGTCCATGCGCAGGCGGACGTTCAGCCCTTCGGTGCCGATCTCGACCCGCTCGACCAGCAGCCCGACGATGCGCGCCTGCTCGGCCGGGAAGAGTTCGTCCCAAAGGGGATCGAGCCGGGTCAGCGCCTCGCGGGCGTCGGTCTCGGTGATCTCGCCATCCTCCGCCCGCGCCGCCTTCCATGTCCCCGCCACGATCTCCGG